>CAVAWW010000021.1:0-32593 GCA_963592475.1 bacterium | reverse complement strand
TTTCGGCATTTTCTTTTTATTTGAAAAAGAAAACGCCTGCAAAAGAAAAGCAAACTGTGCCCACAAAAAGGCAAGCAAGCATCGCTTAAAAGTAAGTCTTTTTGCGCCATTCTGCGAAAAAAACGCTTGAAATGCGGGCGCATTCCTGCGCGCCTTTTTCTTGCCTGTCATCAAAAATCCAATACTTTTAAGTGCAAGCAGTTTTGCTGCGCAAAACCGATGTGTGCTTGCCTTTCTGCAGGCTTCACCCCGAGACCCCGTCAACGCCGTGCCGCAGTACTTAGCTTGCTGCTCTCAATTAGTTGCTCGGCACATTCGCCCGTAAACTCGCTTCGCTCAAACAATACGGGCTCGTGCGTCTTGCTTCGCAAGCCGTTCAGCCCTCTCAAAACATAGTCGCCTATCGCCCTTGGAGCGGGCGCTATGCTCCTTGTTTTTCGCCAACATCGCCTCGCTTCATCCGCCACCGGCGGCGCTTCGGTGATGTTGCCCGCTTGTCTCCGTTGGCTATCAAACACTGCGGCGCGGCTATTTGAAGCCTGATGATAAAATCTGGTTGAATTACTTGCTTTTATCTTGCTATGGCTCAATTGATAGACAAATCCCAATTTTTAATCACATCATTTACAAAAATCCCGACAGATATTATACTGCCGGGCTTAAAGCCGCTTTATCAGCACTCTGCATTTTTTGCAGGGTGCTTTTTTGTTCTACCCGGGGACAAGGCTTCATATTATTTAGAGAAACGGAGGCGATATCATGCGGGCGACTGATTCATTTGACAGCGCGGTGGATTTTCTCGACGATCGGCTTCGCACCGCTCTGCTCGGGGTCGACAGCCGTGTCAAAGAGAGCGCGTATGAAATTCGCCTGCGCGCCGCGAGACCCGTTGTTATAGTCACGCGCGGCGGCTCGCTGTTCGTCTACGAAAGCGGCAGAACCGGTTCGGTCTTTTCGCCGGGTGCGCTTGCGGCAACTCCTGCGGAGCTTCAGGCAAGTTTTTCGCGTATGTGCGGCTATTCGGTTCATTCGAATTCCGCCGCCGCGGTGAGCGGATTTATAAGCCTTGCCCACGGACACAGAGCCGGAGTTTGCGGAACGGCAGTTGTGGCGGAGAACGGAGCGGTGAAGTCCTTTCGCGATATCTCGTCCGTAAACCTGCGTATTGCCCATGAAATTCCGGGCGCGGCGGATGAGATATATCTGTCCGTCTTTTCTCATGGCATCGTGTCTGCGATTATCGCGGGACCTCCGCTCTCGGGCAAAACAACGCTCCTGCGCGACCTTGCACGCAGGCTGTCGGGCGTCTCGGGCGGCAGATATTATCGCGTAGCAATAGTTGACGAGCGCGGGGAGATAGCCGCTTCGAGCGGCGGATGCCCGCAGTGCGATGTCGGCTTCTCCGACGTCCTGACAGGCTATCCCAAGGATGTTGGTATTCTGACAGCACTCAGAACCCTTTCGCCTCAGATAATCGTCTGTGACGAGATAGGCAATCTCTCCGAAGCAAAGCGTATCTTGGAGGGCATGAACTCTGGTGTGAATTTTCTCGTCAGCGTCCATGTCGGCAAAGATGAAGACCTGCGTAGCCGTCCAGCCGCGGCGGAACTTCTCGCGTCCGGCGTGTTCTCGAAGCTCGTCATGCTCGGCGAATCCCCGGGTGAGACGGTCGGAATATATGACCTGAAGGAGCATTTTTATGCGAATGATCGGAGCCGTCCTGACGGCGTCGTCGCTGCTGCTCGCGGGCGGATATGCGGCGCGTATGCTGAGCCTGCGAGTGAGCCTGCTTGAAAAGATATGCATTATGCTGCGCGTTGTGCGGACTCAGCTTGAATGCTGCTGCTGCCCGGTCGGCGATGTGCTCGGGATACTCGGCTCGACCCCGGACTTGAAAGAACTCATGTTTATCCCGGAGTGCATAAAGCTCTGCGATTCCGAGCCGTTTCCGCAGGCGTGGAGCGATTCGCTTTCCGCGCGGAAAAACACCGTCGGCTTGACTTCGTCCGATGTCTCGCGGCTTGTCTCTTTCGGCCGCTCGCTCGGCACCACCGCGCTCGAGGGGCAGATAGCAAACTGCGATATGTTCTGCGCCGATTTTGAACTGAGACTATCGGAGGCGCGGGAGAAGAAAAAGAAATATGCAAAAGTTCTGCCGCCTCTCGGCGCGCTCGCGGGCGCAGTCATTGTGATAGCGGCTGTCTGATAAATTCAGGAAAGGAACGGCGTTTGCCGTGCATCGTCTATGGAAGCGGGAATAGTTATAAAAATAGCAATGGTCGGCATAATCGTGGCGGTGCTCAGTCAGGTGTTGTCAAGAGCGGGTCGGGATGATTATGCGCTGATAACCGTGCTGGCGGGCATAGCCGCCGTGCTTATCATGCTGCTGCCGTATCTTTCGCAGCTGCTCGATGCCGTCAACGGTATGCTCGGTGGCTGATATGGCGGAGATAATTAAAACCGCCGCGCTTGCGGTGTCGGTGTGCGTACTGTGTGCCGTGATAAAGCAGTACCGCCCGGAGTATGCCCCGATAGTGCAGATAGCGGCAGTCGCGGTGATAGCTGCGTCCGCCGTGCGCATTTTGCAGAATATAATCTCGCAGCTCGATTTCTTCTCCGGGATGTCGGAGACAGGCGGCGAGTGCATATCCGTGCTGATAAAGGCACTCGGCGTTGCCGTCGCGGCGCAGATCGCGGGCGATATCTGCCGCGACAACGGCAATTCCGCCGTGGCGGGCGCGTCCGAGCTTGCGGCAAAGGCGGCGATAATCGCGCTCGCCCTGCCGCTGATAAAGTCTGCGGTCGCGCTCGCAAAAGAACTGATAAATATCTGAGGGACGTCTATGAGATGCTTGAAAGTTATTGCGGCTCTGCTGATGCTGTTCGCGCTCAATACCGCCGTGTGCTTCGCGCTTGAAGAGGAGACGACGGATAATTATTCGTCTTTTTATGAGTCGAGCGGAGCGGACAGTCTCGACGATTCTCTGCCCGATGATGTGAAAGACTCTATTGACTCGGCGGGGATAGATATATCAAATTGGCAGTCGATGCTCTCGCCATCACCTAAAAAAATTATCTCCATGTTCGCCGATATCGCGCGCGGGAGCTTCAAAAAGCCGATAAAAGACATGATAATAATCGCTGGCGTTGTTGTTCTCGTCGGTCTTATCAAAGGCACTGCCGCCGCCGAAAACTTTTCCGAGCCGCTGAATATAGTCATAGGCTGCGCCGTCGCGATAACCGTCTTCGCCTCGTCTGCCGGAGTTATTTCGCAGGGGATGAGCGCCGTTGAGACAACTTCTGATTTTATGCTCGCGCTCATTCCCGTGCTTGCCGGCATAATAACCGCCGCGGGGAATCCCACGCTCGCCCTGACTTACGGCTCGTTTGCCATGGCGGCGGCTCAAGTCGCGGCGCAGACGGCAGAAAATATAATAATGCCCCTGTGCGGCGCTTTCTCGGCCTTCGGCGTGTCCGCGTCACTGAGTCCGGAATTGAAGCTCACGAAGCTCGCGGATATGATAAAAAAGCTCACTATAGGCGTTCTGTCATTTGTTGCGGCGGCGTTTTCGGCTGTTCTGGGGCTCAAAAGCCTGCTCGCCGGGAGCGCGGACACCTTGGCTTCAAAAGGCATAAAGCTTGCGCTCAGCTCCGCCGTGCCGATAGTCGGCGGCGCGCTCAGCGACGCTTATTCGTCAATAATCGGCAGCGTGTCTCTGCTCAAAAGCACGGTCGGCGTGTTCGGCGTTATCACCGTTGTGATGATAGACTTGCCCGTCGTTCTTCAGTTGACGGCGAGAATTGTTTTGTTGAAGCTCCTCGGCGTGCTCTCTTCGTCCATGGGTGACGACACAACAGGCGAAGTGCTCGACACTCTCTCGTCCGCGCTGACCGTGATAAACGCGGCGGTGATTTTTACGGCGGCTCTCTTTATTATCTCAACGGGGATAGTCATCTCCGTGAAAGCGGGTGCTTAGCATGGAGGAACTGAAAAAATGGGCGCTCGGCGTGTGCGCCGCGGCGATATTTTCGTCGGTCATATATGCGCTCGTGCCAAAGGGGAATATGCAGAAGATAATGCGGTGCGTCACTGCGCTGGCGGTCATATGCGCGCTCGTTTTCCCGCTTGCGAGTGCCATAATGAAAACAAATTTTTCTGCATCCTCGCCCGACACAGAAGCTCTGATACCGAGCGAACTAAATAACGAGGTGAACTACCGTCTGACCGCCGCATATGCCCAGCAGATGCAGGACGGCGTGCAGGAAATACTCGCGTCCTACGGCTACCCCGACTGCGAAATAGACCTTTTGACGGATATTGATGAGCAGGGTGGCATATTTATTAAAAAGGCGAATATCATATTGCCGGGCGGGGCAGTGCTGAAAGAAGCGGCAGTCGAGAAACTCCAGAACCTGTTGGGGGACGCAGTGATAGATATAAGAACCGGGAGCACAAGCTGATGGATATCAAACACCTTTTTGAAAAATTGAAGTCCGTATTCACTTCCGACAAGAAGCTTGCCGTGCTCTGCGCGGTCGGCGTGCTCGGCGTGGCACTGCTCATACTCTCCGAATTTATTCCGTCAGGCGAAAAGAAGGCGGAGAAAAAAGAAAGCGTCACTGCGGCGCAGAGCCAGGAGACCTACGCCGAGGACATAGAAAAGCGGCTAACCGAGATAGTCTCTTCTATAGACGGAGCGGGAAAAACGCGCGTTATGGTGACTCTCGAGAGCGGCGCCGAGCAGGTCTATGCAAAAAACGAAAAGATAAAAAGTGACACATCCGGCGGCACGGCTCTCGAAAAAGAAAACTTTTCGGACGAAAAGGAGTATGTTCTTATAGAGACCGACGGGAACGAGGGCGGAATGATAATAAAACTCATTCAGCCGAAGATACGCGGCGTTGCGGTCGTCTGCGAGGGCGGCGGCTCTGATGCCGTGCGCCAGGAGATAACCCAGGCGATAACAGCCGTTCTCGATATCAGCGCGTCGCGCGTATATATCACGAAAATGTCGGCGTAACAGCGCCGTCCAAATAAAAGAAACCCGAAAGGATTGATATTTATGGTCGTCAGGAAAAGGCAGATAATCGCCGCAGCACTCGTTCTCGCCCTCGGCTCGGCAGTGTTTATAAACTGGTATTATAACCGCCCGTCGGTGAAGAGCGCGAACGCGAAGCCGTCGGTCGAGGCGGTCGATAACACGGGCGGGAATCTCGGCGATGCGCAGCTTGTCAATTCGTCGGGAGTCTCGGAGAGCGCGGTAGCGACAGGCAAGAGCAGCGATTATTTTGCCTCCGCCAAGCTCAGAAGAAGTTCCGCTCATGACGAAGCGGCGGAGACCCTCAACAAGGTTATAAAAGACAGCTCGTCCGATGCCTCCGCCGTCAAAGAGGCGACCGCGGCGCTCAAGGCTCTGTCGAACGCGATAAAGCTCGAGGGCGATATCGAAGCGCTGATAAAAGCCAAAACGGGCGGCGACTGCGTCGTGATAATCAACAATAACTCCGCCGAAGTAATAGTCGCAAAAGGTGCTCTCAACGACACGGTTATCCTCCAGATAAAGGAGATAGTTCTCAAACAGACCGGTTTTTCAGCCGAAAACATAACAATTGTTGAATTAAGTAGTTGAGAATTTTCAAGTTTGTGTTATAATATAGGGCAGAAGGAGGAATGCCCTGTGGAAGAAAACAAAACTGTTGACAATATCGGCAACCTCGTAATATCCGAGGATGTCATTGCATCGATAGCTCTCAATGCCGCCAAGGACGTTGAAGGCGTGAGCAGCTTTGCCGCCAGGACTCCCGACGTACATTCGATCTTCAAGCTCGGAGAGGGCGCGGCGAAGTCCGTGCGCGTCTTGTCGTCGGATAACGATGTCAAGATATATATCCATGTCAATATCGCGCCCGGAACAAAAATTCCGAAGGTCGCGGCGGATATTCAGAAGAATGTTAAGAACGCCGTCCAGAGCATGACCGGAAAGATGGTTTCGAAGGTCAACGTCTCGATAGCCGGTATGGATATCAAGCCCGAAAGCGAAAAGTAAATTTTTCAAGCCCTCTCTTGCGGGAGGGCTCGATTCGGTTTTTATGCCGAGCAATGTTTACCGCCCGAGAGCGGAATTCTGAGGGGAGTACAGGAAAGTTTATGACAAGAAGCCAGTCGAGAGAGCAGGCGTTTGCCCTGCTGTTTGAAAAGTCCTTTAATCCCGAGACGGATATGGACGATATTATATCTCTCAGCCTTGAAAACGAGCTTATAGAGCCGGACGAGTTCGCGTCCATGCTCGCCCAGACTGCGTGGGACAAGCTGTTTTCAATCGATGATATTATCGAAAAATATTCAAAGAACTGGAAGAAGCACAGAATATCCCGCGTCGCTCTGTCCGCGATGAGACTGAGCATCTGCGAGCTTATGTACATACCGGAAGTCCCGGTCGGCACTTCGATAAACGAGGCTGTCGAGCTGTGCAAAAAATACGCTACGGCAGAGGATGCGTCGTTCGTCAACGGCGTTCTCGGCTCTGTGGCGCGCGAAGAAAAGCTTGCCGACAGAAGCGGCTCCGACGCCCCGGAAGGGGAATAAGCCATGGCTGTTTATCTCGGCATAGATACAAGCAACTATACTACATCCGCCGCAGCCTTTGATGATGTGAGCGGATGTGTTTTTCAAAAGAAGATGCTTCTGCCCGTCAAGAGCGGCGAGCGCGGACTGCGTCAGAGCGACGCCGTGTTTCACCATACTCAGCAGCTCTGGCAGGTCGTGAATGCGGTTATCAATGAATGCGGCAAGCCCGATTTTATCGGCGCGTCATATGCTCCGCGCGATGCGGAGGGCTCGTATATGCCGTGCTTTACGGTCGGGCTCAATACCGCGAAGTGCCTTTCGTCCGCTCTGAACGTGCCGCTTTATGAATTCTCGCATCAGGCAGGTCATGTCGCGGCGGCGGTCTATTCGAGCGGGCATACGGAACTTTTTGACCGCGAATTTATCGCGTTCCATGTCTCCGGCGGAACGACCGAGGCGCTTTTAGTGCACCCCGATGAAGAGAAGCTTCTTAATATTGATATTATCGGCAGAACGCTCGACCTCAACGCGGGACAGGCTGTTGACAGAGTCGGTGTCGCTATGGGACTCAAATTCCCGGCGGGCGCAGAACTCGAAAGACTGGCGCTCAAAAGCCAAAAAGTATTCAAGCCGAAACCCTGCGTCAAGGGCACGGACTGCTGCCTTTCGGGCATTGAAAACAAGTGCCTCGATATGATAAAAAACGGCGGGGAGCAGTGCGATATCGCGCTCTATTGCCTCGATTCCGTGGCGGCGGCTCTCGAAAAAATGACGAAGAATATACTCGAAAAATACGGCAACATACCGCTTGTCTTTGCGGGCGGCGTGATGTCAAATTCAATAATACGCCAAAGATTTACAAAGGAATTCGGCGCATATTTTGCCGAGCCTGCATTCTCGGCGGATAATGCCGCCGGAACGGCGTATCTGACTTATCTCAGGGAGCAGAAAAATGCTTGAAACCGTCAGCGTAACAGTAAGTCAACTTAACAGATATATAAAATCCGTCATGGATTCGGACTATAACCTGCGAACGGTGTTCGTCAGCGGGGAGATATCGAATTTTACGAATCATTACCGCACCGGGCATTTCTACATGACCCTCAAGGACGAGAAAGCGGCAGTGCGCGCGGTCATGTTCAAGTATGACAACGAGCGCCTCGGCTTCATGCCCGAAAACGGCATGAAAGTTATCGCCAAAGGGCGCGTCAGCGTCTTTGAGCGCGACGGTCAGTATCAGCTCTATATTGAAGATATGCAGCCCGACGGAGCGGGCGCTCTGAGCATCGCTTTTGAACAGCTCAAGAAAAAGCTTGAAGCTGAAGGGCTGTTTTCGCAGGAGCGCAAACGCCCGATACCGCGCTTCCCGAAGCGTGTCGGTGTCGTCACTTCGCCGACGGGCGCCGCGGTCAGGGATATTATAAATGTCATAACGCGCCGCAGCCCGTCAACGCAGATAATCCTCTGTCCCGTGCAGGTTCAGGGTGCGTCTGCAGCGGGTCAGATATCCGATGCTATAAGGCGGTTCAACGCGGGGCATTATGCCGATGTGCTCATAGTCGGGCGCGGCGGCGGCTCGGTCGAAGAGCTCTGGGCTTTTAACGAAGAAAAAGTGGCTCGCGCAGTTGCGGCGAGCGATATCCCTGTTATCTCCGCAGTCGGTCATGAGACGGATTTCACTATCTGCGATTTCGCGGCGGATCTCCGCGCACCGACTCCGTCCGCAGCGGCGGAACTTGCTGTCAGCGACAGGGCGGAACAGCACGCATATATCAATCAGCTCGGCAGGCGCTGTGCCTCGGCTCTGGATTCGTATGTTCGCTTCGGCTATAATGAAATGAAACGCATCTCCGCGGAGCTCTCGGCATACGGACCGATGCAGCAGATAATCTCTCAGCGGCAGACGCTCGATTCACTTCTTTCCGATATGCAGTCGGCGGCTTTGCAGGCACATCACAGGGATAAATTAAATCTCTCCGTCCTCGCGGGCAGGCTCGATGCGCTCAGCCCCTTGAGAATACTCTCGGGCGGCTATGCGGCGGTCGAACGCGGCGGAAAGCTGATATCAAAAACAAATGTCCCCAAAGAGGGCGACGATATAACCGTGACCGCGGCGGATATAAAGCTCACCGCCCGCGTCACTTCATCTGTCGAAAACGGAGGAACAGGCAATGGCTAAGAAAACCTACGAAGATTCAGTCAAAAGACTTGAAGATATAGTTTCGGCTCTCGAGCGCGGCGACGCTTCTCTCGATGAGTCGCTGAAGCTCTTTGAAGAGGGGACGAAGCTCGTCTCTTTCTGCAACGAGTATCTCGACAAAGCTCAGACGAAGATAAAAGAACTGTCCGAGCTTGAAAAGGAGAATGAAGATGAGTAAAAAATATACAGCCGATGAGTATATTTCTATGATAAATAACGCGCTCATGGCGTATCTTTCGTCCGAGCCGTCGGGCGCTGGTGAAGCAAAGATGCTCGAAGCGATGAGATACAGCGTCGAAAACGGCGGCAAGCGCATCCGCCCGATGCTGACCCTCGAGTTTTGCAGGATGTGCGGCGGCAGCGTCGAAGCGGCTCTGCCACTTGCGTGTGCTATCGAGTTTATCCACACATATTCGCTCATCCACGACGATCTGCCCTGCATGGACAACGACGATATGCGCCGCGGCAAGCCGTCGAGCCATATCAAATTCGGCGAGGCAAACGCGCTCCTTGCCGGCGATTCGCTGCTGACTTTTGCGTTCCAGACCGCAGGCGAAGCAAAAGATATACCCGCCGATGCCGTTGCAAAGGCTGTTTCGCTCCTTGCACGCGCCGCCGGCTGCGCCGGAATGATAGCGGGTCAGGTGCAGGATCTTGAAAACGAGAACAAGACCGTTTCGGTCGATGATTTGCGCAGTGTCGATGTCCTCAAGACGGGCGAGCTTATAAGATGCGCGTGCCAGCTCGGCTGCATCGCCGCCGGAGCTGATGACAAAAAGCTCGAAGCGGCGAGAGTATATGCCGAAAATCTCGGCATAGCGTTCCAGATAGTCGATGATATCCTCGATATCACGAGCGACGAGGCGACCCTCGGCAAGCCGATAGGCAGCGACGCCGAAAACTGCAAAAACACCTATGTCTCGCTCCTCGGGCTCGAAGAAGCGCAGAGAATAGCCGCGGAGCTTACCGATAAGGCAATAGACTCTCTTAAAATTTTCGGCGATGAGGCTGAATTTTTGATATCGCTTTCCGAAAAGCTTCTTTCCAGAAATAAGTGACCGTCAATCCATTCTCAGTGAAAGGTTGAAGTCAAATGGCATCTGACAATTACCTTAAAAATATACATTCCCCGGCGGATATAAAAGGCATGAGCTATGCTCAGCTAAACGAGCTTGCCGCCGAGATACGCACAGTTCTTATCGACACGGTCTCGAAGAACGGCGGTCATCTCGCATCCAATCTCGGTGTAGTGGAGCTGACTCTCGCCATGCACAAGGAGTTTGATTCCCCGCGCGATAAGTTTGTCTGGGATGTCGGCCATCAGGCCTATACCCACAAACTGCTCACGGGCAGATATGACCGCTTCCACACTCTTCGTCAGGAGGGCGGACTCTCCGGATTCTGCCGCCCGGATGAGAGCGAGCATGATATGTTCTACAGCGGCCATTCCAGCACCGCCGCATCGAGCGCACTCGGACTCTCGACCGCGAACACCATGCGCGGCAGCAAGAATACCGTCGTCGCCGTCGTCGGAGACGGGTCAATGACCGGCGGAATGTTCTATGAGGCTTTAAACAACGCCGGCAGAACGCACGACAGGCTCATAATCGTGCTCAATGATAACGAGATGTCTATCTCCGAAAATGTCGGCTCGATGGCGCGTTATCTCGCCGTCGTCAGAGCAAAGCCCGAATATTACCGCATGAAAGCGCACACCGAAAAGCTCCTGAAACATATCCCGGTCATCGGAAATGAGCTTTCGGATGCCGCGTTTGATATAAAGAGCGCATTGAAGCGCATTATCTATTCCGATTCGTGGTTCGAGGATCTCGGACTTCACTATATCGGACCCATCGACGGGCACAATATCCAGCAGCTCTGCGAAGCGTTTGAGATGGCGAAGAAGTATGACAAACCCGTGCTTCTCCATGTCAATACTCTCAAGGGCAAGGGCTATGACTTTGCCGAGCGTTCGCCAGAGCAGTTCCACGGAATCTCGAAGTTTGATATAAATACAGGTGAGCCTCTTTCATCCGGCACGAGCTTTTCGAGCAATTTCGGCGATATCATGTGCCGCTTTGCGTCCTGCGATGACCGCGTGTGTGCCATAACCGCCGCGATGTCCATCGGCACGGGACTTGACAGATTTTCGAGCGAACATAAAGACAGATTTTTTGATATCGGCATCGCCGAGGAGCACGCCGTGGCGTTCGCGCTCGGTCTTGCAAAGAGCGGATTTATCCCGGTTTTCGCCGTCTATTCCACCTTCCTCCAGCGCTGCTTCGATCAGCTTTTGCACGATGCCGCGCTCCAGAAGCAGAAGATGGTTATAGCCATCGACCGCGCCGGATTTGTCGGCGAGGACGGCGAGACGCACCAGGGCGTTTTTGATGTTTCGATGCTCAGAAGCGTGCCGGATATAACCGTCTATTCGCCCTCGTCCTATGAGGGACTCAAGCACGCCATGCAGCAGGCGCTCTATTCCGAGTCGAAGCTCGTCGCGGTCAGATATCCGCGCGGAGCTCAGCGTGCGATACCCGAGAGCATCAAGCCGACCTTTGCCGACTTCGATGTGTTCGGCGACGAAAACGCCGAAAAGGCAATCATAACCTACGGCAGGACTTTTTCAGCCTGCGCGTTCGCATATGAAAAGCTCGTGAATTCCGGCGAATCAGTGAAGCTTATAAAGCTCAACCGTATAATTCCCGTCTGCGAGGGCGCGGTGGAAGCGGCGAAAAACTGCAAGGATGTCTATTTCTTCGAAGAGGGCATACGCCGCGGCGGAGCGGGTGAAGGCTTCCTGTTCGACCTCTCGAAAGCGGGATTCTCCGGGAAATATCATCTCAGAGCCATCGAAAACGGCTTTGTCAAGCAGGCGTCCGTTGAGTCACTTTTGCATAAATATGGCTTTGACGAAGAGGGCGTGCTCTCGTTCGTCACTTCTGCGGAGGATTGACCGTGGAGGAAAACAGAAAGCGCATAGACGCTCTGATGGTCTCCTTGGGTGTCGCGCCGTCGCGCGAAAAAGCCAAGGAAATGATAAAGAGCGGGAATGTATATTTAAACGGCAAAGTTGTATCTAAAGCTGGACTTTTGGCGAACGACTGTGATATAATCGAGTATAAAGGCGAGTCGGAACGCTATGTCAGCCGCGGCGGGCTGAAGCTCGAGAAAGCCGTCGAGGTTTTCAAACTCGATTTGAGCGGATATTTATGCATCGATATCGGCGCGTCAACGGGCGGATTTACCGACTGTATGCTCCAAAACGGCGCGAAAAAAGTCTACGCTGTCGATTCCGGCAGCGGCCAGCTTTCGCCGAAATTGAAGTCCGACCCCCGTGTTGTCGATCTTGAAAAGACGAACTTCAGATACATAACGGAAAAAGAGATTCCCGAGCGCGCCGATTTTGCGAGCGCGGATGTTTCGTTTATATCTCTGAAATATATCCTGCCTGCGCTTTCGCCGCTTTTAAAAGACGGCGGCAGTGCCGTCTGCCTTATAAAGCCGCAGTTCGAGGCGGGCAGGGAGAATGTCGGCAAGAAAGGCGTGGTCAAAGATCCGCGCGTGCATATAAAAGTCATCGAAAATGTCTGCTCCTATGCCGTGCAGGCGGGATTTTCGGTGTCGGCTCTCGATTTTTCCCCGGTCAAAGGGCCGGAGGGCAATATAGAATACCTCGTATATCTGAAAAAGGACGAAGTGCAGTCTGTTTCGGCGCCCGATGTCGCGGGAGTCGTCAGCGCGGCGCACGCCTGTTTCAAAGCGGGAGAATAACTATGATGTTTGCAATAATTCCAAATCTTACTCGCAAAAACGCCGCTCAGGTGACAAGGCTCATCTGTGCGAAGCTCGACGAACTCGGCGCGGCATATTCTCTGCCGCTCGGTACGGAAAATGTGTTTTCCGATACCAAGGCTGAATTTTTGCCTGAAAAAGAGCTGCTCGGTGGCTGCGAGGCGGTCATAACTGTCGGCGGGGACGGAACGATAATCCATTCCGCCAAGAAAGCCGCAGTCTATTCAAAGCCCGTCCTCGGCATCAACGCAGGTCGCCTTGCGTTTATGGCGGGTCTCGAGATACACGAGCTCGATTTGCTCGAAAAGCTCATAACCGGCGATTACAGCATGGATAAGCGCATGATGCTCAAAACCACCGCCGCCGACGGCGACAGCGTGCAGAGCGGATACAGCATGAACGATTCTACCGTAATGCGCCTGTCGAGGCTGAGCAGAATATCCGAGATAAATGTCGATCTCGACGGCAGATATTTCAACCGCTATCTCGGCGACGGACTCATTCTCTCGACTCCGACTGGTTCAACGGCATATTCGCTCTCTGCCGGCGGTCCCGTGGTCGATCCGAAGCTCGAATGTATGATACTCACTCCGATTTGTTCTCATTCGGTGTTCACCCGTTCGCTCGTTCTGGGCGACGATGCGGTGCTGCACATCTATTCCGATGATGACGGACCGCTCTCCGTCTCGTGCGACGGCGACGAGCCGTTCACAGTCTCGGCGCAGGGGAGCATAACGGTCGAAAAGGCGGACATCTGCGCGAGCTTTATCAGACTCAAGAACGACAGTTTTGTAGATATACTCAATAGAAAAATGATGAAATGGAACAGCAGTTCCCACGATGAACGGGAGGTATAACCTTGAAAAAAAGAAGGCAGGAAGCAATACTCGAAATAATTGAAAAATATGACCTGTCAACCCAGGATGAGCTTCTTCAGAAGCTCAAGGACAGCGGCTTTGACGCCACTCAGGCGACGGTTTCGCGCGATATAAAAGAGCTGCGCCTTGTCAAGACAATGGGTGCAAACGGTCAGTATAAATACGCCGTCACAAAGACCGAGTCGGACGAACTGCTCTCGAAGTTCCGCAGCATATTCGCCCAGTCCGTCGTCTCCGCCGACTATGCGGGCAACACAATTGTTATCCGCTGCTATACCGGCATGGCTCAGGCGGCGTGCGCGGCGTTTGATTCCATGCATTGGGAGGGGCTTGTCGGCACTCTTGCGGGTGATGATACCATATTTGCCCTTTGCAGAAGCGAAAGCTACGCTTCGCAGATGAAAGATTCCATAAAACGACTTATCGAAAAATGAGGTTTGAGCTATGCTTCTCAGTCTGAAAATAGAGAATATAGCAATAATTGAGAGCGCCGATATCGAGTTCGATTCGGGGCTCAATGTCCTTACGGGCGAAACCGGCGCGGGCAAGTCGATCATAATCGATTCTATAAACGCCGTGCTCGGTGAACGCACGTCGCGCGAGCTTATCAGGACCGGCGCGCAGTCCGCGAGCGTTACCGCGCTCTTCTCCGGCGTTTCCGCCGACACTGCCGCGCGGCTTAAAGAATATGATATCGAGCCCGACGAGGACGGGAATATACTTCTTCGCCGCACCCTCGGTCTGGACGGCAAAAACACCTGCCGCATAAACGGCGTGCCTTCGAATGTAGCCGCGCTCAGACAGGCGGGGCATGAGCTGATAAACATACACGGTCAGCATGACAATCAGGCGCTCATGGCGCCCGAAAAGCACTTCGAGTTCATCGACTGCGTCGCGGACGATGCCGAATTGCTTGAAGAATACAGAGAGAAATTCAGAGAACTCTGTTCATATATCAGGGAGCGCGACTCCCTCAAAACCGATGAGTCGGAGAAGCTTCGCCGACTTGACCTGCTCGATTATCAGATAAACGAGCTTGAACAGGCGGATATAAGACCCGGTGAGCGCGACGAGCTCAACGAGCGAAAGACGCTTCTTCAAAACTGCGAACGCGTCACGGCATCGCTCAGAGCGGCGTATGATATCCTCCAAGGCGCCGACGACAGCTTCGGCGTGATAAGCGCGATAGGCGACTGCGCCGGGAACGCGGAGGACGCCGCCCGATTCTATAAAGATGTCGAGCCCGCCGCAAAGACTCTTCGCAATGTCGGCTATGAGCTTGAGGACTGCGCGGGAGAACTTCGCTCGGCTATTGAAGATTTTTCCTATGATCCGTCCGAGCTCGAAGAGATCGAAGCGAGACTCGATGAGCTTTTCCGTCTCTCGGTAAAATACGGATCGACGGAAGATGAAATGCTCTCGTTCCTCGATTCCGCGCGCGAAGAGCGCAATAAAATAGCCCTCTCGGATGAGCGGGTCAAAGAGCTTGATGAGCTCGTCAGTTCGACTAAAGCCGAGGTTCGCGCCCTCGCCGAAAAGCTTACCGCGTCGCGCGAAAAGGCGGCACGCGAGTTTGAGCGCGGAGTGACCGAACAGCTCGAATTCCTCGATATGCCGTCGGTCAGCTTCAAAGTCAACAGAGAAAAAACACCGTTTACAATAAACGGTGCGGACAATATAGAATTTCTTATCTCCGCAAACGCGGGCGAGACACTCAAGCCCCTCGCAAAAATCGCTTCGGGCGGCGAGCTGTCGCGCATAATGCTCGCGATAAAGAGCGTTATCGCCGGCAGAGACGGACTCGACACTATGATTTTCGATGAGATAGACGCGGGACTCAGCGGAAGAGCGGCGCAGAAAGTCGCCATGAAGCTCAAAGAGGTTTCGCGCGGCAGGCAGGTCATATGCGTCACCCACTCCGCGCAGATAGCGGCGCAGGCGGACTGCCACATGAGAATCAGCAAATCTGTCTCGGACGGCAAGACATATACAAAGGTCGAACGACTCGATACCGAGGGCAGAAAATATGAAATAGCAAGGATAACCGGCGGACTCGATGTTACCGAACTTCAGCTCAAATCAGCCGAAGAGATGCTCAGAAATGCCGGGAATCTGTAAAAACATAAAAGGGGAGATAACTTATGTCAGATAAGAAAAAAGAAACGCAGGGCGCTGCCGAAAATCAGAAGCTCAGCACAAAGGAAAATGTTCTTCAGACTGTCAAATTTGCGCTGTTCTCCGCCTCTGCGGGAATTATTCAGATAGCAACATACACCCTGTTTTATGAGGCATGCCATTTCAAAGAGTGGATAGCCTATCTTATTTCGCTTGTTCTCTCCGTGCTTTGGAATTTTACTTTCAACCGCAAATTCACCTTCAAATCTGCGAACAATGTCCCGATAGCCATGCTCAAAGTCGCGGCTTATTACTGCGTGTTCACTCCGCTCTCTACTTGGTTTACGAAGTATGCCACTACCGATCTTATGTGGAACAACTATCTTGTTGAGGCTCTCTGCATGGTGACAAATTTCGTGACAGAGTTCCTGTATGATCGCTTCGTCGTGTTCCGCAATTCCATGAACACCAACGACGTTGCAAAGAAAGACAAAGAAAAAGCCGAGCACAAAGCTCAGCAGGATAAATAATCAAGTGAATTTTCAAAGATATTTTGACCGAAACGGAACCGAACATGACTGAAGAAAAGAAGTGTCCTCTATATAAAAAATGCGGCGGATGCCAGCTTCAAAATCTGAGCTACGCGGAGCAGCTCGGCTTCAAGCAGAGAAAGACCGAAAGGCTGCTCGGCGAGTTCGCCCATGTCGAGCCGATAATCGGCATGGCTGAGCCGTATCATTATCGCAACAAGGTGCAGGCGGCGTTTGCCACGGCGAGAAACGGTAAGATAATTTCCGGCGTCTATCAGTCCGGCACGCACAGCATAGTCTGCGTCGATTCGTGCCTGACGGAGGACAGAAAAGCGGATGAGATAATCGTCTCCGTCCGCAATATGCTGAGGAGCTTTAAGATTCAGCCGTATGACGAGCGAAGCGGCAGCGGCACGCTCCGCCATGTCCTCGTCAAACGCGGCTTTAAAACGAATCAGATAATGGTCGTTTTGGTCACGGCGGGGCCGATTTTCCCCGCGAAGAACAACTTCGTAAAGGCACTTCGCAAGGAGCATCCGGACATAACCACAATAGTCCACAATATAAACCCCTATCAGACGAGCCTTGTGCTCGGCGAGCGCGAAAATGTGCTCTACGGTACGGGCAAAATCGAGGATGAGCTTTGCGGACTCACATTCAGGATATCTCCGCGCTCATTTTATCAGATAAACCCGGCGCAGACCGAGGTGCTCTATAACACCGCTATGGAATATGCCGACATGAGCGGGCGCGAAAAGGTCATCGACGCATACTGCGGCATAGGCACGATAGGTCTTGTCGCGTCGAAGCGGGCGGGCGAGGTGATAGGCGTTGAGCTCAACCGCGACGCCGTTCACGACGCAATATCGAATGCCAAACGCAACGGGATAAAGAATGTCCGCTTCTTTTGCGACGATGCGGGCGAATTCATGCTCGGCATGGCGCAGGACGGGGAGAAAGCGGACATAGTTTTCATGGATCCGCCGCGCGCCGGAAGCGATGAGTGCTTCCTGTCGTCGCTCGTGACCCTCGCGCCGAAAAAGGTAGTCTATATCTCCTGCAACCCCGAAACTCAGCAGCGTGACCTGCGCTTTCTGACAAAGCGCGGCTATAAAGTCGAAAAAATCCAGCCCGTCGATATGTTCCCGCATACGAATCATGTGGAGACGGTAGTGTCGCTTAGAAAAATTTAAAGATAATCCGCCGTTGCCTTTCTGTTTCAAGCGGCGGATTTTAATTACCTGTCCGTTTTATCGTACATACAGTGTGATACAATTATATTGATAAATAACTGATTGTCAAACGGTTCCAAACACAAATCAATTTCGGAAGACTGTATTGACAGCAAGAAAAAAACAACCGAAAAAATTTTGAAAAGAGGGTAAATATATGACTTATAAGGAAGACGGATTCAGAGCATTTTACCATCAGTTTTGTGTAGTGCCTATTACAAAAAAGGTCAGAAAGTTGCTTGATGGTTTTCCGGGCGAGGATGAGGCAAACGGTATTTTTACATATGGATATTATGATCGCGAAGTCGGGCTGACACTTGAAGTTTTGGCGGCGGCTTTAATGGACGGTGAGCATGCGAGATTCGGGGTTTCATCAAATACAATATCCTCTAAAATAAGAATCGATGTTGTTGCAGAGGACAACTGTTTCTTTTTTCCTGATGATAACGGCTCTTTGTCTAAGCGCTATGCGAATAAACTCAAAACACTCGAGGCGTACAATGCAGATGAATATGTGGAAAGAACAAGAAGGATGATGTTTCTTGATGATTGCCGCCATGAGCGCTATATCGATGATATTAAGGTGATTTTTGCAAAAAATGGATTGCAAAGAGAAGAAATCTGGACTAGAATCACAGGACTTACCGAAAATCGCATTATCGGAGTTCTGTTGAATGAACCTTATCAGGATTTTGGATATCATGAGGGTGACATAGTAATGTTTTTTGCCCAAAAAACTGATGGTGATAAATTTGTTTGTGTTGCTGATATAAATGCAAATCAAAAAATAACGGCGGAAGATTTAGCGGATGGAAGCGTGTTGGAGGCTGTTGTTTCGAGGTTTAATAAGAAACAAAATGAAGAAAATTTGATTGAAGTGTTAGCGGTCTTGCGTGATAGCAATGTCTGGATTCCTTGCAATGCTGTAATAGCGGATGAAGATCGGAATCAAATTGAATCCATGATTAAAAACAACGCAGGAGATATCGAAAAGCTCGTAGGAGAAAAAATTAATACCAAGGGCGCAATGCGGTTGATTCCTGATGTATTGCAGAGCGGAGATGAATTCTATTTCCCAATATTTTCTACAGTTGAAGCTATGGGCGAATACGGCGAAAGCTTTTCAAAGGTGCAGCACAGTGTTCTTAAAGCTATCTCTATGGCAAAAAACAATGAAAAAAACATCAGCGGACTCGTACTGAACGCTTTTACTGAACCGTTCATTCTCGACAAGGATCTTTGGAATGCTTTTGAGAAAATGGAATCTTCGCTTTGACTTTTTAACTTCTAAGCCCTAATCCCGACTGTATTTGTAGATAATTTACTTTTTTTTGCCCTCAGGCATTGATTTTCAAAAAAATCTGTGCTACTTTAAAGCTGTACAGTTGTCTTGGCTGTGCGGCTTTATCTATTTTGATAGGAGGATCAAAATGAAAAGGTTTATAAGCAGGGCGGTCGCAGTGATTCTCACATGCGTATTGGCCTTCGGCTCCGCGGTCTGCTTCGCCGCGGACAGCACCGAGAGTGCAGGCGCAAAGAAGTATTACGATTACGGTACATATGTGCTTCTGGGCGACAGCGTCGCCAGCGGTCACAACGACCTTGTGTATGTGGATTCTGAGTTCAAGCGCGTTGAAAATTCATACGGCGCGTATGTTGCCGATGCTCTCGGAGTGAATTATGTTCCGATGGCCTGCCCCGGATTCAGGACGATAGATATCCGCTATATGCTCGAGGACGATTATCCGGGCGACGATTATCTTTTCCACGATTCTCATAACCCCGAGGTCATGAAAACGAGGATCCCCGAGTATCGCCGCGCAATTTCGCAGGCGGGTCTTATCACCCTCGGTGTCGGCGGAAACGATTTCGGCACTTATCTCACATGGGTCATCGCCGATATTCTCGAAAAAGAGGGCACTTGCAGCAAGTATGTCAAGGCTCTGCGCGATCTTCTCAAGGAGAACGGCATAGTCAACGATAAGCTCGACAAAATAGTTGAGCTCGCTAAGATTACCGATGCAATGCCCGAGCTTATCAGAGTTCTCCCGCGTGCGCTTAAATACGGGCTCGAAAACTTCTTTGAGAACTGGAACCATGTCATTGAGGATATATATGCTCTGAATCCCGATGTTCAGCTTCTGGTTATCGGAATGTTCGACACGAGCGTCAAGAGCGACGACGGAGCGACAGACACCGAGGAGAGCAAGGATGACAGCCAGAGCATCAATCTCGGACAAATGGTCGTCGATATGGCGAACAAGCCGATGAAAGAGGGCGCCGAGAAATACGGCTATATCTTTGTCGATACAACGGGCACGACCTGCGACACATTCCATCCGAACGCGGCGGGACACAGACACATCGCCGACAGAATCCTTGAGGCTCTGCCCGATGCAAGCTTCCCGTTTACGGATGTCGCATCCGATTCGGAATATTACGATGCAATCGAATTCATGTACAGAAAGGGCTACATGGCAGGCACTTCCGAGACGCAGTTCAGCCCCGATTCCGCGCTGACAAAGGCGGCTCTTGTTCAGGCTCTTTACGGCATGGCAGGCTCGCCCGAGGTCAATACCGATAATCTTTCGTTTGCCGATCTCGACAGCTCGAATCCCGCATTCAAAGCCGCAGTGTGGGCTGTCAGCAACGGAATAGTCAAGGCGTCCGACGGCAAATTTGAGCCGGACAGCGAGATAAGCGTCGCCGACTTCGGTCTTACGATGATTCGCTTCTCCGCAAAGGTCGATTTCAACCTGAAGAGGGTAGTAAAGACCGTTTCGATGTCGTTCAATCTTGCTCTTGAAAATAAATTTATAATTATCAAGAGATCCATAACCCGTGCCCAGGCCGCGCAGAAGCTCGCCGGATATCGCTATTATTGATAGAAGTAGGGTAAGGTAAATAAAACAAAGCGGAGAACTCGAAAGAGCTCTCCGCTTTTTCAATACAAAAAATACCTGCCCGCAGAGTGATAATTCCTACGGACAGGTATTCTTATTCGCTGCTTCCGATTCGTTCCGTCTCCTCTTCAATGAGCCGCACGAGCTCGTTGGGGTGAACATTGAACGCAGATGAGATTTTCCATATCGTCTCGAAGTTTGCCTGCTTCTTGCCGCTTTCGATCATGGCAAGGTGGCTTCTCGCTATTCCTGCCAGACCGCTCAGGACCTCTTGCGATATCTTTTTTTCACAGCGAAGTTTTTTGATGGCCGCGCCGGTTGCATATTTGTTGAACTCTGCCATCGGCACCCCCTCCTTCTCAATTCAAGTTTAAAAAATTTTCGGACAAAAGTGTCTATTTAAAGTGACAAGCGATAAATTGTTTATCATCTCCGGCATTTATTTGGTGAATGACACGGAATTATATTATGCGTTTTGTATATACTTTATTTTTGTCCGTAATTTGGGGCTAAAACATTGACATCGGGAAAAATTAAGAGTAAAATATTTGCGTAAATATTTTTGGCTGTGAAGAGCAGAGCCGTTTATTCCGCTCGCAGAGAGGCGCGCCGGCATTATGCCGCTGTGAGGTGCGCCGTGTCAGGAAGTACGGCAGCCGGCTCGGAGCCTCCCGCGTTGAACGGGCGTAGCCTGCGTTAAGGGCAGCAGAGGGGTGCAGTTTTGTGCAATCCGGGTGGTACCGCGGCTTCGGCCGTCCCGGGCAGAACGGCATCTATTTTTATTTTTTAAGGAGTTGTTTATCATGGAATGGACGGGACTCAATGAACTCAGAGAGAAGTATCTGAGCTTTTTCGAGAGCAAGGGCCATCTTCGTATGCCGAGCTTTTCGCTTGTGCCTCAGGGAGATAAGAGCCTGCTTCTCATCAATGCCGGCATGGCACCGCTCAAGAAATATTTCACAGGCGAGCTGACCCCGCCGAGAACCCGCGTCACGACCTGCCAGAAGTGCATCAGAACGCCCGATATTGAGCGCGTCGGAATCACCGCGCGCCACGGCACTTTCTTCGAGATGCTCGGCAATTTCTCATTCGGCGATTACTTCAAGCATGAGGCGACCGCCTGGGCGTGGGAGTTCTGCACGAAGGTGCTCGAGATGCCCGCAGATAAAATATATATCAGCGTCTATCAGGACGATGACGAGGCTTATGACATCTGGACAAAGGAGCTCGGCGTTTCGCCCGACCATATGGTTCGCCTCGGCAAAGAGGATAACTTCTGGGAGCACGGCGCAGGCCCCTGCGGTCCCTGCTCTGAGCTCTATTTCGACCGCGGCGAGAAGTACGGCTGCGGTTCTCCGACCTGCGGAGTCGGCTGCGACTGCGACAGATATGTTGAGTTCTGGAACCTCGTTTTCACCCAGTTTGATAACGACGGCAACAATAACTATACCCGCCTCAAGAGCTGCAATATCGATACCGGTATGGGTCTTGAGCGTCTTGCCTGCATCATGCAGGGCGTGGACAACCTCTTCGAGGTCGACACCGTCCAGAACATCATGAAGCACATCATGGAGATAGCCGGCGTCAAGTATCACGAGGACGAGAAAAAGGATGTCTCCCTGCGTGTTATCACCGACCATATCAGAAGCACCACTTTCATGATCGGCGACGGCGTTATGCCTTCAAACGAGGGCAGAGGATATGTTCTTCGCCGCCTGCTCAGAAGAGCGGCTCGCCACGGCAGACTCTTAGGTATCGACGGCACTTTCCTCTACAAAGTGTGCGAGACCGTTATCAAAGAGAACGCAACAGCTTATCCGAACCTCGTCGAGAAGCACGATCTTATTGTAAAGGTCATCAAAGCTGAGGAGGAGAGCTTCAATAAAACTATAGACACAGGTCTCAACCTGCTTGAAAATATTATCGCTCAGAGCGATTCCAAGGTGCTCAGCGGCGCAGATGCTTTCAAGCTTCAGGATACTTTCGGCTTCCCGATTGACCTGACAAAAGAGCTGCTCGAAGAGCGCGGCATGAGCGTTGATATCGACGAGTATGACCGCCTCTATGCCCAGAGCAGAGCGGCAGCGCGTGCGGCGCGCAAGGATGCCGGAGCTCAGGCGTGGAAAGACAGCAACGTTTCGTTCAAGGATGTCGGAGCGACCGAGTTTGTCGGCTATACCGATTATTCCTGTGACGCCGAGATAAAGGCGATAGTCACAAACGGCGAGCGTGACGAGTTCGCAACCGCGGACTCCGAGGTGGTTGTTGTGCTCGACAAGACCCCGTTCTATGGCGAGAGCGGCGGACAGGCGGGCGACACCGGCGTTATCAAGACCGATAATGCAACCCTCGAGGTTACCGCCACCGGCAAGACTCCCGACGGCGTTGTGCTCCACATTGCAAGATTTATAAGCGGCGACAGCATCGCTCTCGGCGATAAAGTTCACGCTCAGATAGATGTTGAAAAGCGCGAGGCGACCCGCCGCAACCACACTGCGGCTCATCTGCTCCAGGCGGCTCTCAGAAAGCACCTCGGCAGCCATGTTGAGCAGGCGGGACAGCTTGTCAACAGCGAGGAGATGCGCTTCGACTTCACTCATTTCTCCGCTCTCTCCGGCGATGAGCTCAAGGCGATAGAGCGCGAGGTCAACGAGGTTATCCTCAAGGGTATTCCTGTCGAGACCCGCGAGATGCCCATTGAAGAGGCAAAGAAGCTCGGCGCAATGGCGCTGTTCGGTGAGAAGTACGGCGATGTCGTGCGCGTTGTCAGCGCGGGCGATTTCTCCGTTGAGCTGTGCGGCGGCACCCATGCGGACAACACCGCAAAGCTCGGTCTGTTCAAAATTGTGTCAGAGTCCTCTGTTGCTGCGGGAATCAGGCGTATAACCGCCGTCACCGGCTTCGGCGTGCTCAAGCACATAGAAAATGACGAGCGCATCATGCAGTCCGCAGCTGCGGCGATGAAGCTCGGCAATGTCGCGGAGCTTGACAAGCGCGCGGCGACCCTCTCTGCCGAAGTCAAGGCAAAGGACAGAGAGCTTGCGGAGCTTCGCAGCGAGATATCCGCGCTCAAGGCTGGCAGCCTTATGGACAGCGCAAGACAGGTCGGCGGAGTCAGACTCATCACCGCCGAGGTCGAAGTTTCCAATCCCGGCGAGCTTCGCTCGATGTGCGACACCGCCCGTGACAACGGCGCGGATATCGTTGCAGTCTTTGCGGGCGTCAACAAAGAAAAGGGCACTCTGAACTTCGCCTGCGCCTGCGGTGCCGATGCAATAAAACTCGGCGCTCACGCCGGCAATATTGTCCGCGAGACCGCAAAGATAGCAGGCGGCTCGGGCGGCGGCAAGCCGGACAGCGCAATGGCGGGCGCCAAGGACGCTTCCAAGGCGGACGAGGCTCTTGCAGCGGTTGACTCTATCGTCAGCGCCATGTTAAAATAAATTTACAGCTCCGCCGGTCTTTCCGGCCGGCGGAATAAGCAATTGCAATACGGAGGTTTTCTGAAAATGGATGACTGTATTTTTTGCAAAATAATCAAGGGCGAGATACCCTCAAAAAAAGTCTATGAGGACGACGATGTTCTCGCGTTCTATGACCTCGAGCCGCAGGCTCCGTTCCATATTCTCATTATCCCGAAGCAGCACATAAAGAGCGCTGCCGAGATAACATCGGAGAACAGCGCGGTCGTTTCCAAAGTGTTCGAGGCGGCGGCTAAGATAGCCAAGCAGTTCGATCTCAAGGACGGCTTCAGAATCGTCAACAACTGCGGCGACTGTGCGGGTCAGACCGTCAAACACCTGCACTTCCATATGCTCGGCGGCAGAGATTTCGGCTGGCCGGCAGGCTGATAAAAAAGACCATATTAATATTCAGGAGATGTTTATTTTGGCAAAGACCTATACAATGGAGATCGCAGGCGTGAAGAGAGAGCTTCCTCTCTGCCCGGTCAGCGACAAGCTCGATATCGCGGCATTCATCCTTTTCGGTGATGTCGAAGTCACCGTTAAAGCGGCGGAAGAGCTGCTCAAGAAGTGCCCGGAGTTTGATTATATTCTTACTCCCGAGGCAAAGAGCATTCCGCTTGCCTATGAGATGTCCAGACAGAGCGGCAAAAAATATTTTGTCGCCCGCAAGAAGCCGAAGGTATATATGACCGATCCCGTCTGCGTCAGCGTGCGTTCGATAACCACCGATGCAGAGCAGACCCTTCTTCTCGGCAGAGAGGACGGAGATCAGCTTCGCGGCAAGAAAGTGCTTATCGTTGACGATGTTATCAGCACCGGCGAATCCCTCGCAGCAGTCGTTGCCCTCGCCGATAAGTTCGATGCAAACATAGTCGCCAAGGCGGCGGTCCTCGCAGAGGGCGACGCGGCGGAGCGCGACGATATCGTGTTCCTCGAGAAGCTTCCTCTTTTCTTCAAATAATCGGAGAATTGAGAAATGGCGCGTCCGTTCACGGTTATCGGTTTTACAATGTTCTTTACGCTGGCTCTTGTTTTTGAACTCGGTCAGAAGGCGGCAGTCGTTATCCTTTCGGCAGCAGCTGCCGCCTTTATCTTTTCTCTGTTCTTCAGGAGCGTTCGGCGTGACTTTGTAATCCCGACTGCGTGTATCGCGGCGGCCGTTGCAGTGCTTTTGTCTTTTGCCGCCGCACTTATTCCGAACGAGGCGTCGCAGCGTTTCAACGACGGCGTGCATACCGTAAAAGCGAGCGTTGTCTCGCTCGAGGAGCAGAGCGGCGAAAGATATTACACAGAGCTTAAAACTTCCGAGATAGACGGCGAAGAATATAAGCTGAACATACGCCTTTCTTCAAAATCGCGCCTTGGTTTCAAGCCGTATGATACTGTCGAGGGCGATTTGCAGCTCTACGATATCGGCAAGACCCGCGACGCGAGAAACTACTATCTGTCCGAAAATGTTTTTATGGGCGGATACGCAAAGGGCGATATAAATATATCCCAGCCGGAGCGCAAGCCGATAGGCTATTATCCGCTCGCAATGCGCGCTTATATCAAAAATACGGTTTCGCGCCTTATCCCCGGCGAACGCGGGGCGCTTGCAACGGCGCTTCTGATCGGTGACAAATCAAATTTGCCGAAGAGCGTTTCGGATTCGTTCTCGTCCGCGGGAATATCGCATTTAATAGCCGTTTCGGGTCTGCACCTCTCAATCTGGTGTCTGTTCATTCTGAAAATTTTTGATATTTTCAGGCTCAGACGCAGAGCGGGAGCAATTATTTCGGCGGCGTTTGTTATAGTTTTTATGGCGGTCTCTGGCTTCACATATTCCGTCATGCGTGCGGGCTTCATGATGCTCGTTATGCTCCTCGGAACGCTGCTTTCAAAGCAGTCGGATTCGCTCAATTCTCTCGGTATCGCGCTTGTAATTCTGTGCTTTGTCAATCCGTATTGTGTGATGAGCCTCGGACTGCGCCTCTCGTTTCTCTCAACTCTCGGAATAATATTAGGCTACAGCAATATCGATTTCCCGCTGAATCCGTATATCGCGCGCGTCAGAAATAAATATGCAAGGCGCGTCTGCGAGTTTATCTTCGGCTCTGTCCGGAGCACCGTGCTCGCCTGTGCGTTCACTCTGCCTGTTATGATACTCGATCTCGGCAAAGTGTCGCTTATCGCGATCCCGGCGAATCTTATTTCCAATCTTCCAGCATCGGCGTGTATGATCCTCTCGGGGCTTACCGCTCTCACCGCGAAGTTTTCATTTTTGCGCGTGATAACGGCCGGTCTTGCGGATCTGTCCGGAGTATGCGCATCTTTTCTTATCAATTCATCGAAGTCGCTCGCGGCGATTCCTCATTCGTCTTTGAACGCCTCGACGTTTCTGTTCCCGCTGTGGCTTGTTTTGATTTTTATCGTCCTTGCGGCGGCTGCACTCATTTATAAATTTTCGGGACGCAATACCGTCCGCGCAGCAGTTTTGATATGCACGCTAACTTTTGCGGGCGCGTGCGTCGGTTCTTCCGCACTTTTCCGCGCGGCAACCGTCATAACCGTGGCGGATGTCGGCAACGGCTCTGCTGTTGTCGTCAGCTCCGGCGGCAAAACTGCCTTGCTCGGCTGCGGAGGGGACAGCTACTATGCCCTCTCAAATATAGAGTCCGCAATGGACAGCGTCGGCGCGGACAATCTTGATTTTCTTCTTATCCCGCGCGTCTCTGAAAGCGAAAGTTCACTCGCACTTGATGTTATCGACACTTTTTCGCCAGGGTTCATTCTTGCCGGCGAGACTGATGCCGACCTCAATGAAATACTTAAAACAGAAAATTATAACCTCGCGCCTGCCGCGGATATAAACATCGGCGGCGCGGAATTAAAATATAAAACAACGAATAAAACGAGCACGGCGGTGCTTGGCATGAGCGGCGCTGACGCGGTCATTGTTTTCAGACCGTCTTATGCGCCGGAGACAAAAGGGGATATTCTCATTTTGCGGGAGAATCTGCCGCAGGGCGTTTCCCCGGAAAACTATAATTTGACCGTGCTATCGGCGGATGCCGACAGAGCGTCTGCGGTCATGGGCAAATTGCTGTCCCTCGGTGCGGACGCATACGCGACGGGAGGGCAGGGGAACATCAGAATCACGGTGTTCCCGTCTGGCAGAATTTTGACGGAAAGGATGGACTGAATGGCTGCTATCGGCGAAAAAGAGATAAAAGCGCTTATAAGAAGCGGAGATATCGGCGGCGCGTTCCTGTTTTTCGGAACGGAGAGCTATCTCAAGGAATTTTATTCTTCAAAGCTCAAAGATAAAGCCGTCAGTCCGGACTTTGCGGATTTCAACTATCATTTCTTCGACGGCGCGTCGTGTACTCTCGAAGATATCGAGCAGGCGGTCGAGGCTTTTCCGATGATGAGCAGCAACACCTGTGTATTCGTCAAGGATATGGCTGTCGATTCGCTCGACGAGGATTCTTATGAAAAGCTCGAAAAAATAGTCGGCGATGTCCCGGATTACTGCACGCTGATTTTCTATATCGGCAAGGCGGATTTGCTCAAAAAGACCGCAAAAGCCAAAAAGGCAGTCTCGCTCTTTACAAAACACGGCAATGCGGTCGAGCTCAACAAAAAGACCGCTTATGAGCTTGCAAAAATGCTCGTCGGCGCGGCGCAGAAGCGCGATTCTTCGCTCAGCCAGCGAAATGCCGAATATCTTGTCTCCTGCGTCGGGGACGATATGGTGACTCTTTTAAACGAAATCGACAAGCTCTCGGCATATGCCGAGGGA
The DNA here is from genome assembly GCA_963592475.1 of bacterium. Lineage (GTDB taxonomy): Bacteria > Bacillota > Clostridia > Oscillospirales > Acutalibacteraceae > CAG-177. The sequence goes on along the minus strand of CAVAWW010000021.1, from coordinate 5,121 downwards.
CGCGAGATAACCCGCGCGGACATCGACCTGATGTGCGTCAAGACTATCGAAGCGAATGCATTCGACCTGACTAAATATATAATCTCGGATAATTTCGACAAGGCGTATGAAACGCTCAATATGCTCTTCGCCCAGCGCGCGGATGTTATGATGATAATGGGCGCGGTGATATCCGTTTTTGTCGATATCTATCGTGTCAAGGTCAGCGTGTCTGCGGGCTACAGAGACACTCAGCCGGCGGAGATATTCTCAAACTACCGCGGCCGCGAGTTTAAATTGACGAAAGTTTCGCGCCAGGCGTCGGCTCTGAGCGTGCGCGTTTTGCGTCAGTGCCTCGATGAACTGCACAGAGCCGATACATTGCTCAAAAGCTCCGCCGTTGATAACAGAATAGTTATGGAGGAACTGCTTGTCAAGCTGTTTGTGGCAATACAGTCCCGAAAATAAACGCCGGATGGTGTTGATGGTAAAATGATAAAGATAAAACAGGCGGTCATCGTCGAGGGAAAGTATGATAAAATAAAGCTCTCCACAGTCCTCGATACCGTTATAATACAGACCGACGGCTTCGGCATTTTCAAGGACAAAGAGAAGCAGAAGCTGATAAAACGCCTCGCTCAGACGCGCGGCATAGTAATATTGACCGACAGCGACTCGGCGGGCTTCAAAATCCGTTCATTTATCGGCGGAAGCGTGCCCAAAGACAGCGTCATTCACGCATATATTCCCGATGTGTTCGGCAAAGAGCGCAGAAAGGACACGCCGTCTAAAGAGGGCAAATTGGGGGTCGAGGGAATCGATACAGAAATCTTGCTTGAAACGCTCAACCGCGCCGGAGTCACCTGCGAGAGTACGCAGGAAAAGAGCCAAGTTGTAACCGTTGCCGACCTCTACGAGGCCGGACTCAGCGGAAAAGCGGATTCGGCGGCTCTGCGCAAAAAGTTCTTGCGCAGTCTGTCGCTCCCGGAGCGCCTTTCAACAAGCGCGCTCGTCGATATGATAAATATTTTCATGACATACGATGAATTTCAGGAAAGTATAAGAAAATTTTCACTCAGCGGAGATGATAACTAATGATAAGAATAGGCAGCGGATACGATGTTCATAAGCTTGTCGAGGGGCGAAAGCTCATAATCGGCGGCGTTGATATACCCCATATCATGGGACTTCTCGGCCATTCGGATGCCGATGTCCTGCTCCACAGCATCAGCGACGCGCTGCTCGGCGCGGCGGCAATGGGGGATATAGGCTGCCTGTTCCCGGACAACGATGAAAAATACAAGGGCGCGGACAGTCTCGAACTCCTGCGCGAAGTCGTGCGCGTTATCGGCGCTCAGGGCTGGCATATAGTCAATATCGACTCCACCGTCGCCGCCCAGGCTCCGAAGCTGCGTCCGTATATAGATGAAATGCGCCGCAACATAGCCGACGCCTGCTCGCTCGATGTCTCATGCGTCAGCGTCAAGGCGACCACCGAAGAGGGACTCGGCTTCACGGGACGCCGCGAGGGCATAAGTGCCTCCGCCGTCTGCCTTATCGAGAAGTAATTTGATTTCAGGCGCGTTTTATGGTATTATAGGAATTGAAGAGAGGTATGCCTATGTTTACTGAAAAGATCGCATCTCTCTGGGATCAGCTGAAGGTCGTATTTTCCGACTTCGCCTTCACGGATTTCCTGGATATCTGCCTCGTTGCGTTCATTCTTTATAGTGTTATCAAGCTCATCCGTGAGACAAAGGCCATTCAGCTTGCAAAGGGTCTTCTGCTTTTCGGTGTGGCTTATCTTGCCATTTACCTGCTCGATATGCAGGCGAGTGAGTTCATATTCAAAAAAGTCTTTGGCGAGATAATTATAGTCCTCGTCATCCTCTTTCAGCCCGAGCTGCGCCATATGCTCGAGTCCGTCGGCAGACGCAGCATAACAAAGCTCAATCTTTTCGGCGTGCGCGACGAGGAGACGGAGCGCAATCAGAAGATAAAGGATTCAATCTACGCTGTGTGCAAAGCGTGCCAGAGCATGAGCGAGAGCAAGACAGGCTCGCTTATCGTCTTTGAGCATGATACGCTCCTCGGCGATATCATAAAGAGCGGAACTCCCGTCGACGCGATAGTCTCGCGCGAGCTGATAGGCAATATTTTCTATCACGGCGCGCCGCTCCATGACGGAGCCGCAGTTATCCGCGACGGCAGGGTAGTTGCCGCTGGCTGCGTCCTGCCGCTGACTCAGAAAGAGAATCTCGATACTCAGCTCGGAACCCGCCACAGAGCCGCCATAGGCATGAGCGAGCAGGGCGACGCGATGATAGTCGTCACCTCCGAAGAGACCGGAACAATTTCCATCGCCTGCAAGGGTCAGCTTATAAGAAATCTCACCGATTCCGATTTGCGTGAGCACCTTGTGCGCTACCTTTGCGGAACGAATAACGAAGATAAAGCCGCCGTCAAAGGCATACGCAAGCTGTTCGGAGGTTTTAAGAAATGAAAAAGAAAAAAATAAGCCTCAAAAATCTCATATATGATAACAGGTTCGTTTTGGTGCTTTCGATAATCGCCGCGGTTATAATCTGGATCGTTGTCGCCATTCAGGCGAGCCCCGAGGATGACCGAATAATAAAAGATGTGCCCGTTAAAATCGAGATATCAAACAATGTCTCGAATCTCGGACTTCAGATGTTCGGCAACACGGATTTTACGGTCGAAGTCAAGGTTCATGGCAAGCGCTACGAGGTCGCCGAGAGCGTGCTGACAAAGGACGATATCTCCGTTGTTGCCAAGACCAACTATGTTGACTCGACAGGCAGCCAGACCCTGAAACTCGAAGTGACGGCAAAAGACCCGAGCAAGGCGAACTACGAGATAGTTTCGCTCTCGCAGGATTCGATAAATGTGTATTTCGACTACTACAAAGAGGGAGAATATACTCTCCAGCCCGATGTCGTCTATGACGGCGCGTCGTATGTCACAAACGGACTGATAGCAGAAACCCCGGTGCTCTCTGCGAATACCGTGAAGCTGTCGGGTCCCGTGACTGAGATGGCGAAGATAAAGAAAGTTGTCGCGCGCGTGACTCTGAACAAGAAAATCAGTGCGACTACGACGCTCGACGCCGAGATAATCCCGCTGAGCGAATACGGCGGAAAGCTCCAGTATATAACCGTTAACGACGGGCTCGCCGATATCACGATGACTCTTCCGATTTATCAGCGCGCCGAATTGCCGACTACGGTAACTTTCAAGAATGCGCCTGCCGCTTACGCGAGCAACCCGCCCGCATTTACCTGCAGCCCCGCGAGACTCAATTTCACCATGGACGCGACGAAGCTCTCGTCCATAACCGAGCTGTCGGTCGCCGATATTGATTTCTATATGCTCGGCGCGGGCAGGAATGAGATAACCATAGACCTGACAACATTGAGCGGAGTCAAGGTCATGAGCGGGGAAACGAAGCTCAAGGTCACGGTCGAGATGAGCGGCGTGACATCACAAAAGAGCTCGGTGAGTGCCAACAATATCTCCTTCATCAATGTCCCCGCCGGATATAAAGCGGTCGTGACTCAGACGCGCATACCGTCCGTTGAAGTCGTCGGCCCGAAAGAGAATCTCGAAAAGATAACTTCTGATCAGCTCTTTGCCGAGGTCGATCTCAGCAGCGCCGACCCCACCCAGTCCCACGGCACGGCATATGCCCGCGCCTATGTCAAGGACAGCAACAATTGCTGGGTGCATAACAGATACACCGTCAGCTACAGACTCGAAAAAGTCCAATAATTAAAAATCGAACCCTCTGCCGAGCGCAGAGGGTTTATAAGACAAATAACAGGCGCAGCAGTATAAAATGTTGTACCTGTTATTGCATAATTTGCTTCTGTGCGGCAGTAAAACAGAAACAAAACGGTAAACTTGTATTCACGGAATTAAGCCCCGCAAACAGAAGAAGAAGAAGGGAGGGGCAATATTGCGATATTTTAAGTATAAGAATATAAATAAAAATCTGAACAACGCTCTGAAGGAACAATATAAAACCTTAAACAATTGCGAAAAACGCATTTTTCGAAAAGAGAAGCTGTGGCGAAAAGTCAGTATTGCTGTTTCGACCCTCATTTATATCACCACTGTTGCCGCGGGCTTATGTCTGCTTAGTTTGATTCCAAAACCGAATGGTTGGTTTTGGAACCTTCTTGTCGTTATCGGAAAACTGATTGTCGGTCTTTTTATTTTCGTCATTTGCGGAGTATTGACCGTCGAATTAACTAAAGGGTTATGGAAAAAAACTGAGTCTTTTCATATTCCCGCGATGAAAAAAGAAATCTTTTCAAAAGCTTGCAGCCATTTGCGGGATTATTATGGGTTGCAGGAGCCGTATATTATAACCAAGTGCTTTGACGCCACGGATAAAAAGTTTCAAAAGCATGATGTTTGTATTTTTGTTGTTGGCGATGAGCTTCGTATTACCACCGATTTAATTCATGGCTTTCTTCACGGAGAAAGAGATTTAGGTTGCTATGCTTTCGCTAAACATGAGATAACATTATCGAAACAGCCGTGTGGGCAACACTTAATGGTAGAAATGAAAGCAGACACAAACACCTTTTTGTTAGGATATCGGGCAAAAGGATTTATTGAAAAGAACTTCATTGAAAAAGAAACTGATTAAGTTCCGACTTTTCAAGTTGATTCAATGGTGCGCTTTTATTGCATAGCTCCGGTATGCAGTGCAATCAATGATAAAAGCTAAGCTGTTTTTTTGCAGTTTTGCTTTTACTGTTTTATGAACCCTCTGTCGAGTGCAGAGGGTTCATTTTCTGCAATAGTAAAAAGCGGAGCACCGTTTTCAGTGCTCCGCCTTTTGTTATGCTCTTTTCTGAAGCTCACGCTCAAGCCAGATAGAACCGATGTCTATCGCGCTGTAGAGACCTCTGCGCTCCGCCTTCTTGAGGATCCTGTCGCGCGGACGAAGATCTTCGTTTGTGCTGACGAGCTGCACGAGTATTTTATCTGAGAGCTCCGCGCCGTTTACGTCCTTGGTCGAGGTTATCTGCATCATGATGATGCAGGGCTCATCCATGTATCCGTAATAAAGCGTGTTGTCTTTTCTGACAAGGGGCTTGCCCTTGTACATGA
>CAVAWW010000020.1:0-33007 GCA_963592475.1 bacterium | reverse complement strand
CACGCCGTTTCTGAAATCGCCTGCTGAAACCATATTGTCTCCTCCGATATTTTAGACTTACACATTTATTTTATACTATTCAGCCGTATATTTCAATACTTTTTTTCATCAGAATGGGCTTTTCTGCGCGCTGAGCTTCAGATGCTCGCCCGCGTATATCAGGTCGGGGTCCTTTATTCTGTTTATCCCGACGAGGGTTCTTATCGGAACGCCCGTGCGGCGGGATATATAAAAGAGCGTGTCGCCCGGTCGCACGACATAAAATTCGCCCGACATTCTGGCTCCCGGTATCCAGAGCTTATCTCCCGCGTATATCGTTTCGCCGCGTTCGAGCCCGTTTCTGTCCTCAAGCGCGGAGAGCGTGACGCCGAACTTCCCGGCTATTGATATCGGCGTGTCGCCGCGCCGGACGGTGTATATTTCTTCGCCGCTGCCGCGCGCGGGCAGGGTTATTCTCAGCCGCTCGCCCGCGAATATCCTGTTGGGGTCGACTATCCTGTTCTCTCGGGCTATAGCCTCGACTGTCGTGCCGTATTCCCTCGCTATCGCCCAGAGCGTGTCGCCCGTGCGGACATATACCGTGAGCGTCCGTGTTCGCGCGCGGACAGAGGTTCGCTTTTCGCCGTCGATGCGCCCCGAGTCGGAGAGGAATATCCCCTCGGTGAAGATGTTGCGGTCAACGTTGCCGTAGATACCGCCGACTCTGCCCTCGTCCGTATACTGGAAGCCGACCCACTCGCGCCATTTTCCGTTTGCCGAGGGCTCGTCTGCGCCGTACTGCGCCGCCCAGAGCGGATATTTTTCGGCGAGCGCGCGGCTGAATATATTTCGCGCGTTTGAAAGGTCGCTGTATATCACGGCCTCTCGCTTCGTCAGCGCGGTCAGCTCATCGAGATAAGCCTCGGATATCGCATTTATCTGCGAAACGGAGAGCGAGCCGAAATATTCAAAATCCATCGCAAGGCGCATATCCGGCTCGCGACCCGCCGCGAGGGATGCAAAGAACCGCGCCTGCCTGCGCCCCTCCTCGACCGAGCGGGCGGTGACATAGTGATAGAAGCCGATTTTCAGCCCCGCCGCCCTCGCCCGTTCGTAGTTTTCGGCGAAGTATTCGTCGGTATATTCCCCTGCGCCGGCGCGGATATACACCGCCTCTATCCCGCTGCGTCTCACCTCTTCAAAATCTATCTCGCCCTGAAATTCGCTTATATCTATCCCGCGGTACTGCCGCCCGCCCGACGGCGGAATTGCCCGCGCCGGGACGAGCGCGGCAAAAACAAGCGCCGCGATGCAGGCGAGAAGCACCGCCGCCGCGCCCGTGAGTCTGCGTTTTATATTCATTTTCCCCTCTCCTCCGTCATTTCTGCCGATTATTCGGCACTATATTCTATGCCGCAGAGCAAAGAAGCGCGACGGAGATTGAAATGGCGGCGGGATTAATATATAATTTGGTCAATGAATCCGGAGTTTTTATAAGCGACGATAGGGAGGGTATATATTATGAAAATGGTGGAAATGCTTCAGGCGGCTTATGACTTTTGGAGACCCAACAAATACGGGATAAAGCCGTACTTATGCAATGACGGGAAAAAGCACCCGGTTGCAATTATATGCCCGGGCGGAGCGTATTCAATGGTGTGCTCTTTTGTCGAGGGTATGCCGATAGCAAAGGCTTTGAATAAACGCGGATATCACGCGGTTGTTGCATATTACAGGACAAAGAAGAAAGCCCGCTTCCCAAATCCTCACGAGGATTTGAAACGGGCGATTACAGATACTTTTTCTCACGCGGAGAATTGGAATCTCGAGACTGACGGCTGGTCTCTTTGGGGCAGCTCGGCGGGCGGACATTTAGCGGCAAGCTTCTGCACTCAGGCGGAGGATAGGTTCAAACCCTCGGCATTGATTCTGAGCTATCCTGTTATTACGCTCGGCGAGTTTACTCACGAGGACAGCAAAAGAAATCTGCTGGGCGATAAGCCGGACGTGTCAATAATCAACCGACTTTCCGTTGAAAAGCAAATCAACTCAACTTTTCCGCCGACATTTGTGTGGTACGGGACGGCGGATAATGTTGTTGACCCAATAAACAGCCGGATGCTGGAATCCGCGCTGAAAACGGCAGGTGTGCCGTATGAAGCCGAAGTTTACGATGGTATCGGTCACGGAGTCGGTCTTGCTGCCGGAACCGATGCTTCAAAGTGGTTTGAGGATGCGGTTGATTTCTGGGAAAAGCAAAGAACAGAAAAATAAAATTATTTTAGAATTGAAATGATAAAAAATCCCGCGCAGGCATTTTCAATGAAATGTGCCGCTGCGGGATTTTTATAATTTAAAAATTTATTACCCCGAGGTGCTCGAGGAGTATCTTGACGCCGATGCCCATAAGAATAAGGCCGCCGGCAAGCTCCGCTTTGTTTGTGTATTTCTCGCCGAAAACATGGCCTATTTTGACTCCCGCGGCGGAGATAATAAATGTCGTCACGCCGATAAACGAGGCGGCGGCCCAGATATTGACCTTGAGAAAGGCGAGCGTAATTCCGACTGCGAGCGCGTCGATGCTTGTCGCTATCGCGAGGACGAGCATCTTTGTGAATTTCAGCTCGTCGCGGTCGTTGCCCGCGGCGTCGCGCTCAACTTCTTCTTTTTTGAAGCTCTCGATGAACATCTTGCCGCCGAGAATGAGAAGAAGCACGAAAGCCACCCAGTGGTCATAGCGCTCGATCTTGTCGGCAAAGCCCGTGCCGAGAAAATAACCGATTATCGGCATAAGAGCCTGGAAGATGCCGAAATACGCTCCGACAATCGCGCTCTGCCCGAGGCTTGCCTTTTTCAGACATACGCCCTTGCATATCGAGACGGCGAACGCGTCCATTGAAAGACCGACTGCGAGAATGAAAAGTTCAGCTAAACCCATATTGATTCCTCCGTTTTTTCCGGGGCAGGGAACAAAAAAAAGACCCACCTGCGCCCTTTGCGCAGATAAGTCTCATCAATTAAAGAAGCGAAAGCCTCTCCATAGCAGGACCAGATATAGATCAGTATGTTGACCCTGCTGCGCCGCAAATCAGCGCCGATTACTCCCCTATCGCTTCGGACAGTATAGCGCATCGCTTTGGTTTTGTCAAGCGTATCCGATTGAATTTTGCCGTTTGTTCTGATATAATCTATCGTGGATCAGGATGCCGTGCGGTGTCCGAAGCTATATTTATGCAGAAAGAGGTCTTGCTATGAGCGGACGCTTTGATGAGCTTCGCCGGGAATATCCGCAGTTTGTCTACAGCGGCTATTCCGTCAGCGAACATGAGGACGGGCTGCACCTGAGCTTTGATTTTTCTATCCCCGGTCTGTGCGAGTTCCATCCGCAGACGAGACTCGACGGAAAAAGTCTTGATATATTCAATTCCCCCGTGTCGGACTACGCGAAGAGAATGGTTTTCTTCATCGGTCTCGCGGAGGCGGTCAGCTACTGGAAATGCGCCTGCCCGCCTGTTTTCAGAGTCGAGTGCGGCGAAATGTCAGAGGATGACAAAGCTTTTTTCAAAAAGCTCTGGTTCAACGGACTCGGCGAGTTTTTCTATCGAAACGGAATAAAGACGGATATTGACTCTTTTGTGAGCATAGACGCACCGGAGCCGAAAAACATTCCGCAGTGCGAAGATTATGTTTCGTCGGGGATTGAGATAGTCCCCGTCGGCGGCGGCAAGGATTCGGCGGTCACGACCGAGCTTCTGCGCCCGTTCGGCGATAAGCTGAGATTCTTCACCGTCAACGACCAGCCCGCGCGCACCCGGTGCGTTCTCGCGGGCGGCTACAGCGAGGATAAAATAATAAAAATTTACCGCACTATAGATCCCGAACTGCTAAAACGCAACGCCGAAGGCTTTTTGAACGGCCACACTCCGTTTTCGTCGGTTGTGGCGTTTATATCAATGTATGCGGGCTTTATCGAGGGCGCCGATGACGTTATCCTCTCGAACGAGTCGAGCGCTAATGAGTCGAATATCGGCGGAGAGAGCGTCAACCATCAGTATTCAAAGTCGTTCGAGTTCGAGCGCGACTTCGATGAGTTCCGCCGCCGCAATTTCCCGCAAAGCGCCGTTTATTTCAGCCTCCTGCGCCCGTTCTGCGAGCTTCAGATAGCAAAGCAGTTTTCGCAGTATAAGCAGTATCATTCGATATTCCGCAGCTGCAACAGGGGGAGCAAGAAAAACATCTGGTGCTGCGAGTGCCCGAAGTGCCTGTTTGTTGCAATAATGCTCTCGCCGTTTCTTTTGCCCGATGAGCTGAACTCAATATTCGGCTGCGATATGCTCGCGAAAACAAATCTTGAGACCGACTTCGACGGTCTCTGCGGCTTCACGGGACTCAAGCCCTTTGAGTGCGTCGGCACGGCGGACGAGGTCGTGCTCGCATTGACGCTGACGGCGGAAAAATATAAAAAATCCGGGCTTGAAATGCCCGCGCTCCTGCGCCGCTTCTGCGAAAAGAACACTGCCAGCGCGGATTACTCCCTGCTCTCAGGCTTCAACGAAGAAAATCTTATCCCGAAAAAATTTGATGAATGTGTAAAGAGGATGTTTGAATATGTATCAGCAGCTGATTGACCATCTGAAAAACAAGCGCATAGTCCTGCTCGGCATGGGGCGCGAGGGTCACTCGACCTATAATTTTATACGCCGCTATCTGCCCGAGCAGAAACTTATAATCGCGGACGCAAAGCAGGTTGAGCTTGACGATGACCCGAATGTCGAGTTTGTCTGCGGGGACGACTACCTCGGCGCGATAGACCGCGCGGATATTGTCATAAAGACCCCCGGTATTCCGCTCCTCCATTTCAAGAGACCGCAGGGTGTTGAGATAACCTGCCAGACTGATCTTTTCCTGCGCTTTTCGGGCTTTACCTGCGTCGGCGTGACCGGCACAAAGGGCAAGACGACAACCTCGACTCTCATTTATTCCATGCTCCGCGCCGCCGGAAAAGAGGCGTGCCTGATAGGCAACATGGGCTATCCCGTCTTTGATAATATCGAGGACTGCGCGGGCGAAATAGCCGTTATCGAGATGTCCTCGCATCAGCTGGAGTTCACAACCTGCTCGCCGCATATCGCCGTTTTGACGAATATCTATCCCGAGCACCTCGACCACTACGACAGCTTCGAGTGTTATGTCGGCGCGAAGCTCAATATAGTCCGCAGCCAGAATAAAGGCGATACATTTATATATAACGCAGATCAGGGGCTCGACGGCTTCTTTGACCTGAGCAAATATCCGGGCGAAGCGGTCGGGGTCAGCGTCCATACTCCGGACGCCGGGAAGTACCGCGACATAAACAGCCATCTTTTGGGCGAGCACAATATCCAGAACTGCATGTTCGCCGCCGAGGCTGCGAGACGGCTCGGCGTTTCGGACGAAGATATCATGAAAGCTCTCAAAGACTACGAGGGTATTGAGCACAGAATGGAATATTTCGCGACGGTCAAGGGCATAAAATTCGTCAACGACTGCATCGCGACCATTCCCCATTCCGTCATGTGCGCCGTCGAGGCTCTCGGCGACGTTGACACGCTGATTTTCGGCGGCATGGATCGCGGGCTCGACTATTCGGCGTTTGAAAAGGCGCTGGAGAAGAGCAGCATAAGAAATCTCGTCTGCCTGCCCGATACGGGACATAAAATCGGCATGCACATGGCGCAGAACGGGAGCGAAAAGAAGATAATCATCTCGGAGGACATGGAGGGCGCAGTGCGCGCGGCGATGAGCGTAACGCGCCCGGGCTGCACCTGTCTGCTCTCGCCTGCCGCTTCGAGCTACAACAAATATAAGAATTTCGAGGAAAAGGGACGCCATTTCAAGACTATAGTGCGCCGCTATGCCGAGATGGGCGGGGAGAAAGCATGAGAGATTTTCTGAGCGAAGAAAAGGGACTCTGCGCCGAGGTTGAATCCCTCTGCATGACCGACCCCGACTCCGCGCACGCGCTTATCGACAGCGTGATATCGGACTGCGGCGAAGCGAAATCCGACCGCGCGCAGTCTGCGTCCGTTTCGCGCGTCTGCTGCCGCTTTCTGATGCACAGAAAGATGAAGAGCCGCCTTGTTGACACACTCAAGACGGACGACGGTCTGCGAAAAGCAATTTTCGGCGAGCTCAACACATATAAATACAGCCTTGTTTTCCTGTTCCGCCGGCTCATACGCCTGAACGAAACGGAGCTGACAAAAGAGCTTCTGACTCTGCTTGAAAACAACCCCTACCGCGACGACAGCGCAAAAGATTACTCCGACCGCTGGTCTCTGCGGTTCATAATCGACGAGGCTCTGCGCGCGCCGGACGATTATCTCGATTTAAGCGAAGAGAACAAGAATGTGATAGACGAAGCGAGAAAAGGATTGTAAAAGTCCGATTGTTATCGGCTGCACACTGTGCCGCCGCCGGTAATATTTGCGGCGGCAAGGCGCGCTCCCCAACATCACTCACATCACGCAGGCGAGCACGAGGGTCTCCTCAATGCTCTTATACACACTCTCGAAGTCGCTCAGCGGCAGGGGATTTCTGCCCTTTCCGAGCTCGAATGTGAACGACGGAATGCCGAGAGCCTCTATCGTCCAGTCCTTGAATCCCGCGTGTGAGGCAAGTCCCGCATTCTGCACGAGCGTATAGCCGCTCGCCGCGGCGAATATTTTTGCCAGGTGCTCGCCGCGCTCCGGCGTGTGCTCCCCGTATTCATAGTATATCTCTTCGCCCTGACTGTGCAGGGCTACAGCTGTTCGCGGCATTCGCCTCAGGCACAGCTGAACGAGGGCGTTCACCTCCGGCTCGGTCTGCGGAGCATATCCGCCGAACCGTCTCGGCGCGGGCGCGGTTATTCCCGCCTCGATTTCCAGAGCCTTTGAAAGATCCCACCCGGCGTTGAAGTTGTGGTTGAGATCGACCCCGCGTGCGTTCGCGTTCCAGAGATCATGGCTTTCACTCATAGCGCGCTCAACGCAGTCTTTGTATTTTCCCGCCGTCTCTGCGCCGTGCAGAGCTATCTCGACCCCGTCGGGGTTGACGCACGGGACGAATATTATTTCCCGTCGGCTAAGAGCGCCGCCTATGTCGATTCCGCACATCGTCTGCCTGTTCTTTGCGCTCAGGCACAGCCGCTCTATAAACCTCAGCGTGACGAGCGCCGTCAGCCGCTCCTGCGCGTGGAAGCACGCCACTATGAGCACCGGGTTTGCGCTCCTGCCGAATCGCATGGCGAATATCTTTCTCCCGCAGGCGCTTCGCCCGGCTATCTCAACTTTTAAAAACGGATATTCCGCCCGGAGCGAGCATACGCTTTTCTTTATATATGCGTAGTCCGGCTCGCTCGGCGTGAAGATATATTTCAAAAAAATCACCCCCGGAAAATAATATTTATTTTTCTGCGGGATAAGACCTGAACGGAGGCTTATATATGAAGCTCGACGAAAAAACGATTGAAAAAAAGTACATCTACAAAGGCAGGATAATCAATGTCCGCACCGACACCGCCGAACTGCCAAACGGCAAGCAGGCTCTGCGCGAGGTCGTGGAGCACCCCGGCGGAGTGACAGTCGCCGCGCTGACGGATAATGACGAACTGATGTTTGTGCGGCAGTTCCGCTATCCGTATTCCGAAGTCCTGCTCGAACTGCCCGCGGGCAAGCTCGAATACGGCGAGGATCCGTTTGAAGCGGGCAAGCGCGAGCTGCGCGAGGAGACGGGAGCCGTGGCGGAGCACTATATCGACCTCGGAAAATTTTATCCCACCCCGGGCTACTGCGGCGAGATAATCCATATGTATGCGGCAAAGGGACTGTCCTTTACATCCCTCGACCTCGACGACGACGAGTTTTTGGCACCCGAAAAGATACCGCTCGAAAAGGCGGTCGAGATGGTTATGAACAACGAGATACGCGACGGCAAAACGCAGACCGCCGTGCTCAAGGTCGCGCAGAAGCGCAGAAAGGGCGAGATATGAAAATTGTTCTTGCGTCGTCCTCGCCGCGCAGAAAAGAGCTGCTCCAAACGGCGGGAATAGATTTTGAGATAGATGTCGAGGGCGTTGACGAAGTGCCTCAGGGCGACACGCCGGAGGAAAAGGTCTGCTCGATAGCGGCGCAGAAGTGCCGACCCGTGGCGGTGCGCCGACCGAATGACTGCGTGATAGGCGCGGATACGGTCGTCTCCGTTGACGGCGATATTCTTGGCAAGCCGCACGACAGAGAGGACGCGGAAAATATGCTCCGCCGCCTCTCCGGCAGGGAGCACACGGTATATACCGGAGTGTGCATCTCGGCGCACGGAAAAGAAACCGTGTTCAGCGAAGCGACGAAAGTTAAATTTTTTGATCTTTCGGACAAAGAGATAGCGGACTATGTCCTCAGCGGCGAGCCGATGGACAAAGCCGGAGCCTACGGGATACAGGGACTCGGCTGCACGCTTGTCGAGGGCATCAGCGGCGACTACTTCAATGTCGTCGGTCTGCCGGTCGCGCGTGTGGTGCGCGAGATAAAAAAGATAACGGGAGCGGAAAAATGAAACTGCTTGTAACAGGTGCATTGAGAATAACGCCTGAGGAATCGGCGGAGCTTGAAAAGCTCGGCTATGAGATATATTTCATGCCCGACGAGCGGGTCGCCGTGCCGGAAAACATACCCTGCGAAGAGATAGAGGCTATCATCTGCAACGGGCTGTTTCTCTATACTCCGCCCGAAAAATTCCCGAAGCTCAGAACCGTTCAGCTGACGAGCGCGGGGCTCGACCGCGTGCCCATGGACTACATGGACGCCCACGGCATAAAAGTGTTCAACGCCCGCGGGGTCTACAGTGCGCCGATGGCGGAGTTCGCCGTCTGCTCGGTGCTCGGATTCTATAAACGGAGCGCATTTTTCTCGGCGGCTCAGTCGGAGCACCGCTGGGAGAAGCACCGCGGACTCGAGGAGCTGGGCGGAAAGCGCGTTGTGATAGTTGGCGCGGGAAGCGTCGGGCGCGCCTGCGCGGACAGGTTCAGGGCGTTCGGCTGCGAGATAATCGGCGTTGACAGAAAAACTACCGTTGACGGCTTCGATAAAATATATTCAATAGGTGATATCCGCGCCGCCGTGAGCGCGGGCGATATAGTCATATTCTGTCTGCCGCTGACAAAGGAGACGGAGCATATCGCGAACGCCGAATTGCTCTGCGCGATGAAGGACGGGGCGGTCATAGTGAATATATCGCGCGGCGGAATAATCGACACGGACGCGCTCATAACCGAGCTCAAGTCCGGACGGCTCAGAGCCGCGCTCGACGTGTTCGAGCAGGAGCCGCTGGACGCCGACAGCGAGCTGTGGGATCTCCCGAACGCCGCGATAACCCCGCACAATTCATTCGTCGGCGACGGCAGCCGCGCAAGGCTCTTTTCATTGATAATAAGCAACCTGAAATAAGACTGCCGCCGGGCAATTCAACTCGGCGGCAATTTTTACATATGCCGAAAAATTTTGAAGTACATCTTTTTTTATGCTCGTTATTATTGACGAAAGCGCAAAGGAGGTGGTAAAGATAGATCGCGAAGAAAAGTTAAAAGAGCTCATGGACGGCTACAGCAAGCTTGTCTTCAGCATATGCTACCGACTGACGAACGACTACTTTACCGCCGAGGATCTGACCCAGGAAACTTTCCTGTCCGCCTATTCCTCGCTCGACCGCTTCGACGGGCGCAACGAACGCGCGTGGCTGAGCCGAATAGCGACGAACAAGTGCCTCGATCATCTAAAGAGCGCGGCGTCAAGGACGACTCCCGCCGAGGATGACGAACTGGAGTTCAGAGCCGGCGCCTCACCGGGACTCGAGGACGAATATATGAACACCCAGCTCGGACGCGATGTCAGAGCGGCGTGCGAAGCGCTCAGAGAGCCGTATCGCAGCGTTGCGGTCGAATATTTCTGCGAGGACATGCCGCTGTCGCAGATAGCCGAGAGAACGGGCGAACCGCTCAAAACCGTCCAGACCCGGGCATACAGAGCAAAGAAAATGCTCAGAGAAAATCTGAAGGAGGTCATACTGCAATGACACACGCAGACGATAAAAGAATAATGCTCTTGCTGCGCGGCGGACTGAGCGAAAGCGAAGCGGCCGAAGTCATGGAGCACATAGCAAAATGCGACGAGTGCGCCGACCGTATGGCCGACCTGACGCTCGACATGGCTTGCGTCGATCCGCCGGCGGGCATGAGCGAGGAAATCCTCGCCGCCGCGGCGAAAGAGAAGACCCGCGAGAAGCGCAGGCAGGATAACCTGCTGATGTATTCCGTGAGAGTGGTCGCAGGAATATGCGCGGCGCTCGTGATGATATTCTCCGGCGCGTTCAGGCACATAACGAAGATAAACGATATCGACATGTCGAAGATAAACGACAAGAGCCGCTCGATAAGCCAGTCGATTGACGAGAGCTTCAACGAATTCAAACAGAAAATCTCTGACTTAGGAGGAAATAATAATGAACAAAAAGAATAAGATACTCTTTTTCCTGTTTTCACTCATCCCGGGCGCGGCGCATATGTATATAGGCCTCGTCAAGCGCGGACTTGTGATAATGCTCGCCTTTGTCGCGGGCGCGGGACTCGCGATGATGGCCGACACCCCGGCGTTTCTGCTCGTGCTTCCGGTGCTGTGGTTCTACAGCTTCTTCGACGCATGGAACAAATATCATCTGCCCGAGGATAAGCTCGCGAAGGTTCGGGACGACTTCCTGTTCTTCTTGAACGCCATGCCCGAAAATGTTCGCTCGGATCCGCGCTTTAAGAAAGTCGCCTCCGCAAATGTTTTAAAGGTCGGCGGCATTGTCGCGATAATAGCCGGAGCCTATCTTATCTGGGATCAGATAATAGTCAGAGTTCTTATCCGACTGCTCAGCGATACGGGCGCCGAGATCCTGAGTCAAATTTCCTATAAGCTTCCGCAGGTAGCTGTCGCCGTCATACTGATGGTTGTGGGAATAAAGCTCATCTCGCACAAGAAGCGCGAGCTGGATAGAAAGAATAACGAAGGGGAGGATGAATAATATGGCGGCAAAGCGTGTAGGCTCGGTGACGCTCGGTCTGACCCTCGTCACATTCGGCGTGATGTTTTTAATCAGCGCATTTATTAAGAGCTTCAACTACCTAGATGTAATAAAATTCTGGCCTGTTATCTTTATATCTCTCGGCATTGAGATGCTCGTCCACGCTTTTTCGAAGAATGCGGAAAAGGCAAAGCTTGATGTTCCCTCGTGCATAATGACCTGCGTGCTCATGCTCTTTTCAATGTGCCTTGCCGGCGCACAGTATGCGATGACGGAGCTTGTTCCCTATATTCAGGCGCACGCATAAAAGAGGTGCCGGATTGAAGAAGAAACTGAGAAAAAGAATCTCCGCGGGGCTGATGATCTCAGTCCTCGCAGTTACGGCGGCACTGCTCGCGGTCTTTGCGATAAGACCGCACCTGCGTTTCGTCGCCGGGGAATATCTCGGGCTGAACACCCGAAAGATAACGGTCGCGAAGATTTCGCCCGAGCTCGATGAAATAAATATCGACGCCCTGCGCGCCGATTCACGCGTGACTTTTAATCAGAGCCTGATGCTCGTGAACTCCGAGCATCCTCTGAATGATAACGACAAGCCGGATCTTGCGGAATACAAAAAGACGGGCGTCATAATGAACGCCTGCGCCGCAGAGAGCTATTCGAAGCTGTCCGCCGCAGTAATGGAAAAGACCGACTGCAAGCTCCTTGTCATGAGCAGTGTCCGCGACGCGGACGAACAGAAAGAGCTCTACAACAGCGATTCCTCGACCGCCGCCGCGCCCGGCGCGAGCGAGCACCAGACGGGGCTCGGACTCGATGTCTATGTCAAATATTTCGCGGGCGAAGGCTTCGTCAAAAGCCCCGCCGGGCAGTTCGTCAACTCCGAGTCGTGGAAATACGGATTTATAATCCGCTATCCGTCCTACGGCAAGAGCTCGACGGGCATAAAATTCGAGCCGTGGCACATTCGCTATGTCGGCAAGCCCCACGCGGCGATAATATACAACGACCGCCTGACGCTCGAAAAATATATCGACTCGTTTGAAACAGGCGAGTGGTACTCCGCCGACGGATATTTAATTTCAAGGCAGACTGTCGGCGAGAGCGTGACGATGCCGAAAGCATTCGGCTCGGCAGTAGTTTCCCCGGACAACACCGGCTGCTATATAATAACAGTCAAACAGTGAAAAGTAAGAAACAGAAAATCCGCCAAGCGAAAGCAAGGCGGATAATTTTATTGGTCCTCTTCGTCGAGTGTATCTTTCCCGAAGGCTTTTATGTAGCTTTCGGTGAGGTCTTTTATTATAATCGGGGCTTCTTCCTCGTCCAGTATTCCGTCGAGGCGTCCCTTGAGCAGATCTTCATAGTAGAGATAGAGCTCGTCGCTCATGGCTTCGCTGAGATCGTTGTTGTCCACTTCCCATTTTATCAGCGGCAACACCGCGTTGAGACGTTCGGCCTCTTCAAGGATATCCTGATTGAACTCAGGAAGATATGAATTTTCAAGAAATCTTCCCGTTATTGGCGGTATGCCGGTACTCACACGGTCTTGAAGAATTTCTGTTGCTCCCTGATAATCAAGGTCGTATTTCATTTTTTATCCTCCTGTTTCAATTTGTGCCGTTTTTAATATATCGGCTTTTTTCTTCTGTGTCAACTGTTTTTGGGGGAACGGTGAAACGATTGTACGATATGCGGCGGGTGCGGCATTGCCGGGGCACAGTTTGCTTTTAATTTAAAGGCGTTTTATTTTCAAACAAAAAGAAAATGCCGAAACGCGAGGTAGCGTATATCTTTTGATTACAGTGCGACGCGAAGGTAGGGTATAAATCCTGCAAATTCACATCGTACCGCCGGCGCGAGCGGGTGCATGAGCAGATGGCACAGCTCGAAAAAACGCTCGACACGCTCGATTATAAGCACTGGTACTACGAGACCGCGAAGGCGGCGGGCACCTGCAAAATTCATGAGCAGATGGCAAAAGAAGATATTCCGCAGAGAATGCGCGAGATAAAAAGGCGCATGGTCGAGGGCGGAGAATGCGAAGAAAAATAAAAATTTTGCTGTTTTTCACAGTAAAGCGTTGAAATGCACGATTTTATGTGTTACAATAGCAAACATCAATGACGGTACGATGAAGAGCCGCTCAGCTGAGACTGGCGGTTCTTTTTCATTTTCGCCGTCAAAATGAGGGGCTCATATGCAGCCCGTGAGGAGTTTTTCAAATGACCGTATCAAACATCTGTATCCTGGGGACGATTGCCGTCTACCTCGTCGGAATGCTGATAATCGGCTTCCGCTGTGCGAGGAAGAACGAATCGTCCGCCGATTTCTATCTCGGCGGCAGAAAGCTCGGTCCGCTCGTTACCGCAATGAGCGCGGAGGCGAGCGACATGTCGAGCTACCTGCTGATGGGTCTGCCCGGACTCGCGTATCTTTCCGGCGTTGCCGATGTCGGCTGGACCGCAATAGGTCTCGCAGTCGGAACATATCTCAACTGGCTGTTCACCGCGCTCAGACTGCGCAGATACACTCAGGAGACAGGCTCGTTCACTATTCCGCAGTTCTTTTCCCGCCGCTTCAGGGATGACAAAAACATCCTTGCGTTGCTCGCGGCGGTTATAATCATTATTTTCTTCATTCCCTATACTGCGTCCGGCTTCGCCGCCTGCGGCAAGCTGTTCTCCTCGCTGTTCGGCATGAACTACATGACCGCGATGATAATCTCCGCAGTAGTCATAGTCGCTTATACCACGGCGGGCGGCTTCTTCGCCGCTTCGGCGACCGACTTCGTCCAGAGCATTATCATGACCGTGGCGATAGTCTTTGTCCTCGTTTTCTCAACGATATCGGCGGGCGGCGTTGATGCTGTTGTCGAGAACGCAAAGGCTCTCCCCGGCTATCTCTCGCTCACCGCATCATATATAGAAGATACCGGCAAGAGCGAGCCCTATAATCTTCTGCACATAATCACCACGCTCTCGTGGGGTCTCGGCTATTTCGGTATGCCGCATATCCTGCTTCGCTTCATGGCTATCGAGGACGAGAAAAAGCTCAAGCTTTCCCGCCGCGTGGCTTCGGTATGGGTCGTTATCGCCATGGCGATGGCTGTTCTTATCGGCATCGTCGGCAGAGCGCTGAGCAACACCGGTCTTGTCGATCAGCTCCACGGCAACGACACCGAGACTATTATAGTCCGCGTCGCGCATCTGCTCTCGACCTACGGCGCGTTCCCGGCTATCATGGCGGGTCTTATCCTCGCGGGTATCCTTGCGAGCACGATGTCCACCGCCGACTCCCAGCTTCTCGCCGCCGCTTCGAGCGTGTCCGAGAACATACTGCGTGAGGCGTTCCACCTCAAGATATCCGAGAAGAAGAGTATGCTCGCCGCGCGCCTTACCGTTATCGGCATAGCTATCCTCGGTATAATAATCGCCCGCAACCCCGACAGCTCGGTGTTCGGCATAGTCTCGTTCGCATGGGCGGGCTTCGGCGCGGCTTTCGGTCCGCTCGTTATCTGCTCCCTGTTCTGGAAGCGCACCACGCTCCCCGGAGCGATCGCCGGCATGGTGTCCGGCGGCGCGATGGTCTTTATCTGGAAATATCTCATCAAGCCCATCGGCGGTGTGTTCGGTATATATGAGCTGCTCCCCGCGTTCCTTGTCGGTCTTGTTGCGATGGTCATAGTCAGCCTCTGCACCAAGGCTCCCTCCAAGGAGATAACCGACGAGTTCGACCGCGTCAAGGCTATGGGAAAGGCGAAATAATTCGCTGACGGGACTCTGACAATCAATTTGTTTTGACGGAACATTTCAGTTGTTAAAAGTAATAAAGCGATTTTCCTGATTTTCGTCATTTTTATTAAAAAAAGCGAAAATTTTTATGAGTATTGACAATAGACTCGCACGAAAGTATAATCAATAAAAATTGAAGGTATTTCACAATCGCCCTCATTATATCCGATTTTTTGCGCCGCAGTTGTCGGGCGACGCCGAGAATAAAAATAAAAAACAGGAAAGAAAAGAGGATTTTTATGAAAAAAGTATTTGCATTAGTCCTCGCTCTTGCTCTCGTGATGTGCGGCTTCACCGCATGCTCAGGCAAAAACGGCGGCAGCGATACCAAGACAGACGCCGATCTTACCAAGGTTGGCGAGTACACAGCTAACAACACCGAATATGTTATCGGCGCAACCGGCCCTCTGACCGGCGACGCTTCATCATACGGAAACTCCGTGCGCAACGGCGCTCAGCTAGCCGTTGACGAGATTAACGCCGCAGGCGGTCTCAACGGAGTAAACTTCAAGTTCGACATGAAGGACGACAAGGCCGGTGCCGTTGAGGCAGGTCAGGGCTTCACCTCCCTGCTTGAGGGCGGCATGCAGGTTTCCCTCGGCTCCGTTACCTCCGCATCCTGCGAGGCTTTCGGCACCGCAGCTGCCGAGTACGGCATCTTCTTCATGACTCCTTCCGCTTCCGCAGCTTCTGTTATTGAGACCGGCGACACCGCTTTCCGCGTCTGCTTCGGCGATCCCGACCAGGGCACACTTGCCGCTCAGGAGCTTACCTCGAACTATAAGAAGATCGGCGCTATCTACGATACCTCCGACACTTATTCGCAGGGCATCTACGATGCATTCAAGGCAAAGATGAACGAGCTCGGCGTCTCCTACATCGAGCAGACCTTCGACAAGGAGAACAAGAGAGACTTCTCCACTCAGGTTGCCGCTCTTAAAGATTGCGACGTTATCTTCCTTCCCATCTACTACACCGAGGCGGGACTTATCGCAAAGACCTGCGCTTCCAAGGGCTGCAACGCGGTTCTCTTCGGATGCGACGGACTTGACGGCGTAGCCAGCCAGATCGACTCCTCCGTTAAGAATCAGATCAAGTACATCACCCCCTTCGATGTCAACAGCAAGGAAGAGAAGGTTTCGAAGTTCGTAAATTCCTACAAGGCAAAGTACAACGCTCTCCCCGACCAGTTCGCGGCTGACGCTTACGATGCAGTCTATGCAGTCTTCAACGCTATGAAGAAGACCGGCGTTAACAACGTCAAGGTCGATCCCACGGCTCTCGGTACTGCTATGGCAAAGGCTATCACCGCCTCCGACTTCTCCTATGACGGAGTTACCGGCAAGATGACTTGGGAAGCCAGCGGCGCCTGCAACAAGGTCCCCGTTATTGTTGAGCTTGGCTGATAACTATTAATTTCTAAAATTTATATTTATTGGTTTTTGAACGGCAGGGGAAGTGTATTCTCCTGCCGTTTTCTGTTTTTCTTTCGGCAGTTCAAGTTTCTCCCATTCTAAAGGAGCGTTAGGTTTATTATGAGTGTTATATTTGACGGACTCAGCCTCGGCGCCATCTACGCCCTCATAGCACTGGGCTACACGATGGTTTACGGCATCGCGAAGATGCTCAACTTTGCCCACGGCGATATCATCATGGTCGGCGCATATGCCGTTTTCACAACGCTGGCGGCGGGCGGAAATCTCGCTATCGGCGTTCTGGCATCTGTTATAGTCTGCACGCTGATGGGTATTATTATCGAAAAGGTCGCCTACAGACCCCTGAGAGGCGTCACACCCATCGCGGTTCTGATAACCGCTATCGGCGTCAGCTACCTGCTTCAGAGTATCGCACAGCTCATCTTCGGCGCAAAGGCGCAGAGCGTGTCTCTGCCCTCGCTCGGCGCGGTGAGCATTGCGGGCACCAATGTCAGCGTCAGCTCGATCCTCACCATGGGCATAAGCGCGGTTATAATGGTTGCCCTGACCCTGTTCATCAAAAAGACCAGGACCGGACGCGCCATGCTTGCCGTCTCCGAAGACAGGGGCGCGGCTCAGCTCATGGGCATAAATGTCAACAAGATAATTACCGTCACCTTTGCAATCGGCTCGGCTCTCGCCGCGTTCGCGAGCGTGTTCTATCTCTTCCAGATACCGACTGCGGAGCCGACCCTCGGCTCGATGCCCGGCATCAAGGCGTTCACCGCGGCGGTTATCGGCGGCATCGGCTCCATCCCCGGCGCGATGATCGGCGGCGTGCTCCTCGGCGTTATCGAGAAGATATGCCTTGCCGTCCCCGCCCTCGCACCCTATACCACTGCCGTTGAATTCAGTCTTTTGATTTTGATCCTTCTTGTAAGACCCATCGGTCTGCTCGGCAAGAAGAGAAGGGAGAAGGTGTAATTGATGAGTAAAACAAAGACAGAAAGCAAATTCAAGCTCAAAAATTACATCAGCTATATAATGGTCATCGCCGTCCTCGGCGTGTCGGTCATTCTCCAGCTGACCGGCAACCTCCAGCGCTCGGCGTCGACACTGCTCGTCCAGATAGCTTACAGCATCATCCTCGCCGTTTCCCTGAACCTCGTCGTCGGTTTCCTCGGCGAGCTGTCGCTCGGTCACGCGGGCTTTATGTGCGTCGGCGCATATCTCGGCGGATACATAGCCATTCAGCTCTCTAATGTTATCGGCAGCAAGCTTCTGGTGCTCATCATCAGCATGCTCGCCGGCGGCGTGATAGCCGCAATATTCGGTCTCATCGTCGGACTTCCGGCACTCAGACTCAAAGGCGACTACCTCGCGATAGTGACCCTCGCTTTCGGCGAGATAGTCAGAACAATATTCAAGAACCTCGATGTTTTCGGCAAGGCAATGGGTCTTCGCACGAACACGATAAAGTATGATACGAGGAACGATACCTCGCTCTATATCGTCGCTTTCGTCGTCGTGCTCATCGTCCTGTTCATGATAAACAATCTTATCCGCTCGAAGCACGGCAGAGCGATAACCGCTATACGCGACAACGAGATAGCGGCAAAGGCAATGGGCATAAACGTGACTTTCTACAAGCTCTTTGTGTTCGTATTTTCCGCATTCTTCGCGGGCGTCGCAGGCGTTATCTATGCGCATTACATCACGCCCGTCCAGTATTCGGTGTTCTCGTATAACTACTCTATCGAAATTCTCGTCATGGTCGTTCTCGGCGGCATGGCAAGCATCAACGGTTCGATAGTCTCCGCCGCGCTCATCACGATAATCAACTTCGAGCTCCAGAGCAAGCTCTCCGGCGACCTCGCGGCGCTCAAGTACCTTATCTATGCGCTCATTCTTATCTGCCTCGTTATCTTCAACAACGCTCCCGCGTTCACCCGCATAAAAGAGAAGCTCGCTCCGCGCTTCATCATGGCGCGCATCGCGGACAAGAAGCGCAAGCCCGAGGATATCAGCGACGACAAGGGCGAGTGGAGCAACGTTCCCACAAAGATCTCCATGGACGAAATCCTCTCTGTCGATATGCAGCAGGGCAAGGAATATGTCCCCGACAAGCCGCAAAAGGGAGGAAAGAAAAATGGCTGAATATGTTCTTGAAACAAAGGATCTCGGCATTTCCTTCGGCGGACTGAAAGCGGTCGAGAATGTCGATCTGAAAATAAAGAAAAAGCAGCTCTACGGTCTCGTAGGACCCAACGGAGCGGGCAAGACAACGGTGTTCAATATGCTCACCGGCGTCTATCAGCCCACCACCGGAACTTTCTACCTAAACGGCGAAGAGCTTCGCGGCAAGAGCCAGGAGCAGATAAACCACAAGGGCATCGCGAGAACATTCCAGAACATCCGCCTGTTCAACAACATGAGCGTGATAAGAAACGTCCTCGTCGGTCTGCACAATCAGCCCGAGTTCAAGTGCGATATCTTCTCGAGCATCTTCCGCCTCCCGAAGCACTACAAGACGGAGAAGGCGATGCGCGACAAGGCAAAGGAGATACTCCGCATCTTCGATCTCTATGACGAGCGAAACAACCTCGCCTGCAACCTGCCTTACGGCAAGCAGAGAAAGCTTGAGATAGCCCGCGCTCTCGCGACCAATCCGTGTCTGCTGCTCCTTGACGAGCCGGCGGCGGGCATGAACCCCCACGAGACAGAGGATCTGATGGACATAGTCAGGCGCATAAGAGACGAGTTTGACATGACCATACTTCTTATCGAGCACGACATGAAGTTCGTGTCTGGTCTTTGCGATGAGATAACCGTGCTCAACTTCGGCACAGTGCTCGCGCAGGGCAAGACAGAGGACGCGCTGAGTGACCCCGAGGTCATAAAGGCGTATATCGGTGAATAAGGGGGAAAAGTCATGGCATTGTTAGAAGTCAAGGACCTTCAGGTCTATTACGGCGTTATAAGAGCGCTCAAGGGCATCAGCTTCCATGTCGATCAGGGCGAGATAGTCTCGCTCATCGGCGCAAACGGAGCGGGCAAGACCACCACGATGCAGAGCATCATGCGCCTCATTCCGATAAAGAGCGGCTCCGTCGTCTATGACGGAAACGAGATAAACAAGATTCCGGGTCATAAGCTGGTCGGCATGGGAATGAGCCAGGTGCCCGAGGGTCGCCGTGTGTTCCAGGAGCTGACCGTCTACGAAAACTTGCTCCTCGGCGCATATACGCAGAAGGACAAAAAGAAGATAAAAGAGGATATCGACGAGATCTGCACCCGCTTTCCCCGCCTCGGCGAGAGAAAGTCGCAGATAGCGGGCACTCTTTCCGGCGGCGAGCAGCAGATGCTCGCAATGGGCAGAGCTATGATGAGCCACCCGAAGCTGCTCATGCTCGATGAGCCGTCGATGGGTCTGTCCCCGCTGTTTGTCGATCAGGTGTTCGAGATAATCAAGGACTATCACAAGTCCGGCACGACCATTCTGCTCGTCGAGCAGAACGCGAAAAAGGCGCTCTCCATCTCCGACCGCGCCTATGTCCTCGAAACCGGCGCAATAACCGCAGAGGGCACCGCGCAGGATCTGCTCAACAACGAAGAGATAGTCAAAGCCTATCTCGGCGGCTGATAAAATATAATTTATATGACGCTCCGAAGTGCTTCTTCGGGGCGTTTTTCTTTTCAAAACGCAAAATATATGATAATATAAAAATAAAGGCAAAGTCACGCGTTACCTAAAGCACTTTTTGCTGTCTTTAAGGGCGAGAGGATTTCAAAAGCGAGGAGGCGGAATATGGAAGATAAGCTGCTCGTTGACGGACTGTTTGCCCGCGACGAAAAGACCGTGACGCGGCTCGAAGAAAAATATTCGGGCTATTGCTATACGATTGCATTTGCCGTTGTGCGCTGCCGCGAGGACGCACAGGAGTGCGTCAGCGACGCCATGCTCGGCGCGTGGAACTCCATTCCGCCGAACAGACCGGAAAATCTCGGAGCATATGTCGGCAGGATAGCGAGAAACTCGGCGCTGAATATGCTCAAAGCCCGCCGCTCCAAAAAGCGCGGCGAGAAGCATTTTAATCTCGCCCTCGATGAGCTTTCGGAGTGTGTTCCGGGTGCTGAAAACACCGAAATACAGGCAGATGCGGCTCTGTTGCGCGATGCGGTGAGCCGATTTTTGGAGTCGCTCGAGCGGGAGAGAAGAATAATTTTCGTCCAGCGCTATTGGTATATGCTCGGCATATCGGAGATAGCCGCAGAGCGTGGAATGACCGAGGGCGCGGTGAAAATGTCCCTCAAGCGGACGAGGGACAGCCTCAGGAGTTTTCTCGAAAAGGAGGGCTTTGCGATATGAAAAACAAAGATATATTTGACGCACTCGGCGGCGTTGACGATCGGTTTATATCCGAAGCTGCGCCGAAGAGAACTGACTTTGAAAGACAAAAACCGCGCAGTGCCGTCCGTTGGCTGACGGCGGCAGCGTGTCTCTGCATAGCCGCGGCGGTGTTCTTGGGCTATTGGCTGATAAGCCCCGCGAGGCTACAAAAGATACCGCTCAATGCCGACGGTTCTTCTGGCTTGGGCGCGGGAGCGCACGAAATTATCGTCCGCGACATGAGTGAATATACTACAGGGAACCCGTGGAGCGCGGATATGAACTTAAAGCGGCTGCCCGTATATAAAAATACGCAGTTGCTGAGCTATGACGATATGCTTGACAATATCAATAAAATCGCCGAAAAGCTGGGTGTGGAGATAAAATCCGTGACCCGTGAGGCTATGTCGGATTCCGGTTGGGTGGTTGCCGAAGATTCGCTCTATGCCGTCAGAGCCGAGACGGATATCGGCTTGATATCGGCGTTTGCGACGGGCGGGGTAAGTATAAACTTTTCCGAGCCTGTTGCGGGAAACGGCACGGGGCGCGATGCCGCCGAATATTTTATCAAAAAGTATTCTTCTGTAATAGGCTTCAAAAATCCCGTGCTCTGCGTCACCTCCGACTATGATATAAACGGCGCGGAGAGCGCCGAATACCGCGTCTATGATGGTTCGGGCGGCGATTTGAAAAGAGTAAAAAGCTATAATTTCGGGAGCGTGTATTTTGATATAAACGAAAACGGCGGGCTCGAATCAATAAGAATCAGTTCCGTTGACGGCGCGAGGAAGCTCGGCAATTATCCGATAATATCGTATAAAGAGGCCGAAAAGCTTCTGCTCGGCGGCGAATATATCTCCGGCTCGGCGGACGGAATAGAAAACGGTAATATCACGCGCGAGAAGATAAAAAAAGTCGAGCTTGTCTATTCAATAGACCCCATGGACGCGTATTTCGTGCCGTATTACAGATTCTATGTTGAGCTTGACCGCTCGCCTGCCGCCGGATTCAAATGTTATGGCGAGTTCGATGTGCCTGCGGTAAACAGCAAATATATAGCAAATTAATTTATATTTTGGGGCTGCCCGTTCGGGCGGCTCCATTCTTTATAATTTGTTTATTGGTTTGCGCGCCGAAAGGTGCTACAATTAGACTATTGATACAAGTGAGGTGTTTTCTGTGGGCAGATATCCGATAGACCGCAAGGAGCGCGTGACGCTCGGCGGGCTTGAGCAGACGATTCACATTTGGGGAACGAAAAATGAAAATCCGGTCATTCTGTTTCTCCACGGAGGACCGGGCGTGCCAAACCGCCACGACATGGCTAAAGACGGCTTCGGGCTGACGGACGATTTCACGGTCGTTGCGTGGGATCAGCGCGGAACGGGCGGCTCGTATTTCGGCTGCGACCCCGAGAGCCTGACACTCGAACAGCTGATATCCGACTGCGCCGAGCTTATTTCATGGCTCTGTAAAACGCTCGGCAAGGAGAAAATATTTATCGTCGGCGGCAGCTGGGGCACCGAGCTCGGCACATTCGCCTGCGCCCGCGTGCCGGATAAGATAGCCGGATATATCGGCTACGGCCAGGTCGTCAACGGAGTCGAAAACGAGAATCTGTCCTATGCCTTTGCGATGAGAAAGGCGAAAGAGGCGAACGATTCGGAGAGCATAGCGAAGCTCGAACAGGTCGGACCGCCCGTCAACGGGCAGTATAAGCCGGTGTTCGAGGGGCTCATGACCCAGCGGCGCATACTCGGAAAATACGGCGGACACACGGTCAAAAAAGAAAGCTATTTCAAAGGAACCGTCCTGCCGATGCTGCTCTCGACGGAGCTCAGCATAAAAGACAAATACGGCGCGGCGAAAGGCTATAAGCTCTGCCTGACGCAGATGTGGCCGACGCTCGTCAATTATGATTTCACCACCCAGCTCCATACATTTGAAATGCCCTATTACATATTCCAGGGGCGGCGCGACGAAAACACCCCCGCGGCGCTGATTCAGAATTACTACGACTCGATAGAAGCGCCGGACAAAGACTTAATTTGGTTTGAAAACTCGGCTCACCGCCCGTTGAGCGAAGAGCCCGAGCTGTTCAGAAAACATCTTCGCGAAAAATTTCTCAAAATAGCCGGAGACGGCGGGAGGAGAGAGAAACAATGAAAAAAATAACAAACGGCAAGATCTTCGCCCTGTGCCTCGGAGATTTTGCAAGGGGACTCATCAACGGTATAATCACGACGTACCTGCTGACGTTTTTCATCCCCACGAACTCGAACACCACATTGCCGCAGTTCTTTGCGAAAGCTGCGCTGACCATGGCGATAATCCGCGGAATCGGCACGGTTATCGATGCTGTTACCGACCCGTGGGTCGCGAGCCTTTCGGACAACAGCAAGGCAAAGAGCGGCAGGCGCATCTCTTTTATGCGCTGGTCTGCTATCCCTTACGGGCTGTTCTGCCTGCTCATCTTTTTCCCGCCCGTGGCGGGTTCGAGCGTTATAAACGCCATATGGGTCGGCGTGATGCTCGCGCTCTATTATCTGTTCTCGACGCTCTATAACATCCCCTACAGCGCGCTTCAGGCGGAGGTCGTCGCCGAGCCGCGCAAGAGAGTGTTCCTCTATTCGATAGTCAGCCTGCTCTATGTCGTCTCGTCGGCGATGGTGTTCTGCACATCTATGATAAAGAGCATACTGATGAAAAACGGCATCGAGGAGATATGGGCTCTGCGCATTCCGTTCATCGTGTTCTGCGTGCTCGGCGGAATAGCCGCGCTCATCCCGGCTTTTGTTATCAAAGAGAAGGACTATGTCGAGCCGAAGGAATATCACCAGTCCATCTGGGACGCGCTCAAGGCGACTGTCTCTTATCCGAACTTCGCCATAATCACCGTGGGCTATCTCATCATGTGGATAGCGTTCACCTTCTTCAACACCGCTGAGGTCTATTACATAACAAATCTCCTGAATCTCGGCGACGAGTGGGTGACATATGTCTCCGTTATATCAATAGGCGTCGGCATAATGACCTATCCGCTCGTCAATATCTTGGCGCGCAAGGTCGGCAAAAAGCCGCTTCTGCTCGGCGCGTGCATAACATATGTCCTGCTCTACTGTGCCATTTTCAACTACAATCTTGTTATCAATGCCATCGGCGCGAAGCCGTTCGCGATACTCATCGGACTCGTTATAGCCATGCCCATAGCGATAACGAATATAATTCCCTCGTCCATCTTCGCGGATCTCGCGCAGTACGACTCGATAAAGACCGGACAGAACAGAGCGGGTATGTTCTTCGCCGCGCGCAACTTTGCCAACAAGATGTGCCAGGCGATAGTCGTTATCGCGTGCTCGCTCCTGCTCGGCAAGGGCGCAGACGGTACGGGCGCCGCAACGAGCGCGGGAGTGCGCAACACTGCACTTGTCGCAATGATTTTCGTCGCGATTTCAGTCGTTGTCTATATCTTCTATAACGACAAGGAGATAACCGCCGCGATAAAGGCGCACAACGAAGCGCAGGAGACGGAAAACAAAAACGCTTGACTTTAAAAGCAACATATAGTAGAATAAGCTCCGTTGCTCGGAGGGCAGATCGTTCAACAGAAATGATACGCCGGATAAGGGTACAGGCTGAAACGCCTGTTTCTCTTGTCCGGTTTTTGCTTTAGGCTCTGTTTAATTTTCAAGGTGCGCGGAAATTATCAGTATGTACCTTGTATGGTGCGGCTACCTCGGCGCACTGCTGCCGCGACGGCGGCACGAAGGCTTGGTGAAACAAACTTCGCAAGCGAATTTTATTACAATGTGAAATTTTGCTTCGGCTCCCTTGTGTAAAGGGAGCTGGCTCGGCGAAAGCCGAGACTGAGGGATTGTTTCACTTTGCTCGATGTAATAAATGGAATGTATGCTGTAGTGGCTGATATCATCCGCCTGCAAAGTTTGCACAAAATTATTGATACAGAACTTGTATGGTGCGGCGACTCGACGCACCGATGCCGCGACAGCGGCACAAAATTCTCGAAATGTCTATTGCGACCGTTTGTAGGGACAGCCCTTGCGGCTGTCCGTTATCGGCGATAGCCGATACAAAATTTCAGCAAAGCTAAACAAACTGAAGCAAGTTTGCTTTTCTTTTGCAGGCATTTTCTTTTTCAAATAAAAAGAAAATGCGAAACGCGGGAAGAACATATCGTTCGATTATGGTAGGTCGCGAAGGCAGAAAGCTGATTACCGACCTTGAGTTAGAGCCCGCTTTTTCTGACAACAGTATCTGTCACATAGCATACCGCCAACGGCGGCACAAACCCATCCACCACAGTTATTCAGGAGGAAGTCATGGATCTTTTAAAAGACGATCTCGGAAAACTTTACAGAAAATTTCTCATCGCCTCGTTCGGCAGTGCGCTCATAGCGAGCATCTACGGCCTCGTCGATATGATAGTCGTCGGGCAGTATCACGGCCCGGACGGCGCGGCGGCAATGTCGGTCATCGCGCCGGTGTGGAATATAATTTACAGCTTTGGTCTGCTGACCGGTATCGGCGGCTCGGTGCTCTACGGTGTTTCAAAAGGCAAGGGAAGCAAAAAAGCGAATCTGTATTTTACTTCGGCAGTCGTGTTCAGCGCGATAATATCCGTGGTGCTCTGGGTGATTATCCTCGTGTTCGAGGATAAACTGCTCCTGCTCTTCGGCGCGGACGAAAAGCTCATGCCGCTCTGCAAGGAGTATATGATAGCCCCGAAATTCACCGTGCCGATATATGTCTGCATAAATTTGCTCTCGTCGTTTTTGCGCAACGACTCTGACCCGGGTCTCGCGACAAAGTCGGTCATAGCGGGCGGCGTGTTCAATATATTCGGCGATTATTTCTGCGTGTTCACGCTCGATATGGGTATACGCGGCGCGGGAATCGCCACGGCGATGGGCGCGGGCATATCGACGCTCGTCATGCTTACCCATTTTTTCAAGAAGAGCAATACTCTGCGCCTGCAATTTTCAAAAGAGATATTCCGCCTCTTCGGCAGGATAACCGTCAACGGCTTCTCGTCGTTTATTATAGACGTGGCGATGGGAGTGCTCACGATGCTCTTCAACCGCCAGATAATGAAATATCTCGGCACAGACGCGCTCGCGGTCTACGGAGTCATAGTCTCCGTCAGTACGCTCGTCCAGTGCTGCTCCTACGGCATAGGTCAGGCGTCTCAGCCGATAATCTCGCAGAACTACGGCGCGGGCAATGTCGGCAGGATAAAGAAGATGTTGCGATATAATATAATAACCGCCGCGATATTCGGCGCGGTGTGGGCGGCGATAACATTCGCGGTGCCAAACGGGCTTATCCGCCTGTTCATGACCCCGACCGCCTCGGTGCTCGCGATAGCCCCGGCGATAATCCGCATATACGGCTCATCGTTCCTGCTGCTGCCGTTCAATGTCTACTCGACCTATTATTTCCAGGCGACGATGCGTGCAAAAACTTCAATGTTCGTGTCCGTCGCGCGCGGAATACTCATCAGCGGCGCGCTGATACTCATTATCCCCGTCACCCTCGGCGCGGATATGATCTGGTGGGCGATGCCTGTGACGGAGCTTGTTGTCGCCGTGTTTGCCGGCGCGATGATGACGAAGAAAATACAGCCGTGATTTTGCGCGAATCCGGCTGTTGCCTATGGCTTTATGAAAACATAGGCGCCTATGCCGAGACAGCGGCACAAAATTTTGAGAATGTCCATTTTTTCGACCGTAGGGGCGGATATCATCCGCCCGCAAAATCTGTACTTGTATAGCGCGACGGCATATTTTAAATAGAATAAATAACCCCGCCTTCGGAATATCCCGAGGCGGGGCTGCGCTTTGTAATATTTAATTCGGCAGCTGTTCGAGCGAGCGGAACTCGTAGCCCTGCTTGCGCGCCCAGTCGATGATATCGCCGAGGGCGGCGGCATTGTCGGGCGAGACGGAGTGGAGCAGTATAACCGCGCCCGGATGCAGGCGCGAAGTCACGGTGTCGAACGCATACTGCTTGCCCTTTGTGTCGTTGACATCCCAGTCGGCGTAGGCGACCGACCAGAACACGGATTTATATCCGAGCGAGGAGACGAGGTCGAGCGCCGAGGCGGAATATGACCCCATCGGGAAGCGGAAATACGGCGAGGAATAGCCGAACTTTTCGCGCAGGTAGTTGTCGCAGGTCTCGATTTCCGTCGCCATCTTCTCTCGGCTTATCTTTGAAAAATCGGGGTGGGTCGTCGAATGATTGCCGACAATGTGACCCTCGTTTATCATTCTTGCGATAAGTCCGGGTTCTGCCTTAATATTCGAGAGCGTGCAGAAAAATGCGGCGGGTACGTTCTTCTGCTTGAGAATGTCGAGCACGGTCGTTGTATATCCGTTCTCCCAGCCGCAGTCAAAGGTGAGATAGAGAACTTTTTCTTTCGTCTTCATGTCTATCGAGACGGCGTTGAAGCCCTTCTCGTCAAAATATTTCTGCGCGTTTGTCGAGTTCTGATGCGGAACGCCGTTTTTGGACACGCCGTAGCTGTATCCGACCGTCGCGGTCGAAAGCCCGCGCGTGTTCTGCGGGTCGGTGGCGGTCAGCTTTATCTTCGGCAGCGGAGAGAGTCCCGTATACGTTCCGGTGTTCGGATCGAGCTTGCCTTTCTCCGTTTTGCGCTGCGCCAAAGTTGTGTTCTCGGGCGCTTTTGTCGTCTGCAGAGCTTTTGTGGTCTGCGGCGGCGCAGTCGTTGTCTCGTCGCGCTTCTGACCCGTCACGGGCGCGTTGCCGTGGGTGGCGTCCGTGCTGTCGTCAACAACTTTCGTTTTGCACGCGCACAGCGAGATAATGAGCATCAGCGCGAGCGCGAGGCTTAAAAATCTTCGTCTCTTCATTTAACACAGTCCTTTCACAGATATTCGTGATTATTGTGTGCCGAAAAAGGCGATTTTAATATCGGGTGCGAAAACATTTTGATTTTGAATTATACCATTTTATATTATACCACAATAACCAATAAAATCAATTGAGAAGCCGCAAAATTCGACTCTTTGAGCCCTTCGGCTCATTGACACCGCGCGGGCGATAATATATAATTAAGTGTATTTGATTTTTCGGAGGTGCGTTTTAAGTATGGTCAGAGCAATTGTGGGTGCCAACTGGGGCGACGAGGGCAAAGGTAAGATTACCGATATGTTTGCCTCCCAGGCGGATATGGTCATTCGTTTTCAGGGCGGCGCCAATGCAGGACATACGATAATCAACGATTACGGCAAGTTCGCGCTCCATCTTCTGCCGTCAGGCGTGTGCCAGCCCGGCACGGTCAACATCATCGGCAACGGCGTGGCTCTCGATATCGAGAAGCTCGTCAAGGAGATCGAGCATGTCACTTCGGCAGGCGTGCCGCAGCCCAATATCCTCGTTTCCGAGCGCGCGCAGATCATGATGCCTTATCATGTTATGCTCGACACCTATGAGGAGGAGCGCCTCAAGGATAAAAAATTCGGCTCGACAAAGAGCGGTATCGCTCCGTTCTATTCGGACAAGTATGCGAAGATCGGCTTCCAGGTCTGTGAGCTGTTCGATGAGGAATATCTCAGAGAAAAGCTCGAAAGAGTCTGCGAAGTGAAGAATCTGCTGCTCGAGCATGTCTATCACAAGCCGACTCTCGATGTGGACGAGCTGTTCGACCACATGATGAAGCTTCGCGAGATGGTCAGACCCTATGTCGCAGACACCGGCAAGATAATCCGCCAGGCTGTCAGGGACGGCAAGAACATTCTTCTTGAGGGTCAGCTCGGCTCGCTCAAAGATCCCGATTTCGGCATCTATCCCATGGTCACATCGTCGTCGACCCTCGCGGGCTTCGGCGCCGTCGGCGCAGGCATCGCGCCCTATGAGATAAAGGAGATAGTCACCGTCACCAAGGCTTATTCGAGCGCCGTCGGAGCAGGCGAATTCGTCAGCGAGATATTCGGCGAAGAGGCGGACAAGATGAGAAACCACGGCGGCGACGCCGGCGAATACGGCGCAACGACCGGCAGACCGCGCCGCATGGGCTGGTTTGACTGCGTCGCGACCCGCTACGGCTGCGAGGCTCAGGGCGCAACTCAGGTCGCGCTCACCGCGCTCGACTGCCTGTCGTATCTCGACGAGATAAAGCTCTGCGTCGGCTATGAGATAGACGGCGAAGTCACAAAGGACTTCCCTGTCACCTCGCGCCTGAAAAAGGCAAAGCCCGTCTATGTCACCATGCCCGGCTTCAAGTGCGATATCCGCGGCATAAGAGAGTTTGACAAGCTTCCCAAGGAGGCTCAGGACTATGTCCTCTTCATCGAGAAGGAGATCGGCGTGCCGATAAAGCTCGTTTCCAACGGACCGAGAAGAGAAGAGATTATAGTCAGATAAAAAAGGGTGGATATCATGCAGGACAATCATGAGAAAGTTCTCGTGCTGGACTTCGGCGGCCAGTACAATCAGCTCATCGCGCGCCGCGTCAGAGAGCACAATGTCTACGCCGAGATAAAACCGTACAGCCGCATAACCGTCGACGAGATAAAGGCGGCGGGCTATGTCGGAATAATATTCACGGGCGGACCCAACAGCGTCTACGACGAGAGCTCGCCCCACTATTCGCCCGAGATACTCGATGCGGGCATCCCCGTGCTCGGCATCTGCTACGGCGCTCAGCTTATCGCATATATGGCGGGCGGCGTTGTCAAAACGAGCGGCTCGAAGAGCGAATACGGCAAGATAGATATGACCCGCAGCAAGGACAGCCGACTGCTCAGAAATATCCCCGAGGATACGAGCGTCTGCTGGATGAGCCACACGGACTATATCAGCAGCCCTCCCGAGGGCTACAAAGTGACTGCCGTCACGCACGACTGCCCCTGCGCGGCGATGGAGAACGATGAGAAGAAAATCTACGCCGTTCAGTTCCATCCTGAGGTCATGCATACGCAGTACGGCGAGGAGATATTCAAAACATTCCTCTTTGATATCTGCGGCTGCAAGGGCGACTGGGTCATGTCAAGCTTCGTCGAAGAGCAGGTAAAGCACCTGCGCGAGAAGATAGGCGACAAGACCGTACTCTGCGCCATGTCCGGCGGAGTCGACAGCTCCGTTGCCGCCGTGCTTCTGCACAGAGCGGTCGGCAAGCAGCTGACCTGCGTTTTCGTTGACCATGGTCTGCTCAGAAAGAACGAGGGCGACGAGGTTGAGCACATCTTCCGCGAGCGCTTTGATATGAAGCTCGTCAGAGTCAACGCTCAGGAGCGTTTCCTCACCAAGCTCGCAGGCGTGACCGAGCCGGAGAAGAAGAGAAAAATTATCGGCGAGGAGTTTATCCGCGTCTTTGAAGACGAGAGCAAGAAGCTCGGCAGGATGAATTTCTTCGTTCAGGGCACAATATATCCCGATGTTATCGAGAGCGGCGTGGGCGACGCGGCGGTCATCAAGAGCCATCACAATGTCGGCGGACTGCCCGACCACATCGATTTCGATGAGCTCATCGAGCCCCTGCGCGACCTGTTTAAAGACGAGGTTCGCAAGGTCGGACTCGAGCTCGGTATCCCCGAGGATCTTGTCTGGCGTCAGCCGTTCCCGGGTCCCGGACTTGCCGTGCGTATCCTCGGCGACATCACCGAGGAGAAGCTCAATATTCTCAAGGATGCGGACGCAATCTTCCGCGAGGAAGTCAAAATCGCCGGCATCGACCGCGACATCAACCAGTATTTCGCGGTGCTCACCAACGTCCACAGCGTCGGCGTTATGGGCGACGCGAGAACCTACGACAGCCTCATCGCGCTGCGCGCAGTGACTACCGACGACTTCATGACCGCAGACTGGGCGCGCATCCCGTTTGATGTGCTCGCAAAGGTCTCGAACCGCATCACCAACGAGGTCAAGGGAGTCAACCGCGTAGTCTACGATGTCACTACAAAGCCCCCGGCAACGGTGGAATGGGAATAAAATTCACAAGGAGAACAAACCATGAGCAGTAATGTACGTCCCGAATCCATGGAACGCATCACTACCCCCGAGCTTGCGAACAAGTTCATCGAAGAGCAGGTCGCTGCCGTGCGCGAGCAAGTCGGCGGCAAGAGAGTCCTGCTGGCTCTGTCCGGCGGAGTTGACTCGTCCGTAGTCGCGGCTCTGCTTATCCGCGCGATAGGCAAGCAGCTGGTCTGCGTCCATGTCAACCACGGACTCATGCGCAAGGGCGAGAGCGAGCAGGTCATCGAGGTTTTCAGAAACCAGATGGACGCTAACCTCGTCTATATCGACGCGACCGACCGTTTCCTCGATCTTCTTGCCGGAGTCAGCGACCCCGAAAAGAAGAGAAAGATAATCGGCGGCGAGTTTATCAAGGTCTTTGACGAAGAGGCGTCGAAGCTTGAGGGCATCGAGTTCCTTGCACAGGGAACGATATATCCCGACATCCTCGAATCCCACGGCGTAAAGGCTCACCACAATGTCGGCGGCCTGCCGGAGGACATGAAAATGGAGCTTGTCGAGCCCGTAAAACTGCTCTTCAAAGATGAAGTCCGTGTCGTCGGCGAGGCTCTCGGTCTGCCGCACAGCATGGTATACCGCCAGCCGTTCCCGGGTCCCGGACTCGGAGTACGCTGCCTCGGCGCGATAACGAGAGACCGCCTGAACGCCCTGAGAGAAGCCGACGCAATCCTCAGAGAGGAGTTTGACAAGAACGGTCTTGCCGGCAAGGTCTGGCAGTATTTCATCGCCGTGCCCGACTTCAAGAGCGTCGGCGTGCGCGACGGCAAGCGCTATGAGGGCTGGCCGGCAATCATCCGCGCGGTGAACACCACCGACGCCATGACCGCCACCATCGAGGAGATCCCCTACGCCCTCCTGCATCATATCACCGACCGCATCACCCATGAGGTCGAAGGTATCAACCGCGTTGTAATGGATCTCACCCCCAAGCCGATCGGAACGATTGAGTGGGAGTAATTTCACACCATTAAAAAAGCCTTATTTTACTGGGTTTTTGCCGATTGTATATGCTTTTGGCAACAAAATGGCAACATAATTTGAATTATTGTAAAAGTAAAGAGCTATCAGATTTTTTGAAAGTCTGATAGCTCTTTTTCTATCCAAAATACTCGTCGTATTCTTTGTCTGTGAGGTACTCAACAAAAGTATCTTTTTGAAGGCTGTGGAATATCACGCGGAAATCATCTTGAATGTCGTTATAAAGGTCAAATATTTCATCGAAACAGCCTTTTACCTTTTGGAGTTCTACAGCTAACGTATCCAAGTTTGTTCTTCGCATCCTGTGAACTGATCCAACTCTGTAGGAATTAAATAATTCTGCCTTTTCAATAAATTCCTGTTTCTTCAAGAAGCTGACGGACGATTTAAGTTCACTAATATAATATCCGAACATTTTATCTTTGGGTAATTTGAACTCAATTTCAGCAGGATAAACAGAAAGTTGGATATAGAAATAGCAGTCCTCCAAAATGTGCATGCACATCGCCTCAAGAATCTGATGATACATTAGCGTTGCTGCAAGTATTCCCTCGAAAGTGTTTAATCCAAAACTGTTATCTGCCAGTTCATTTAATAATTCTAAGTTTTCTGGCATCTGGATTGAGGGCCAATCATCAGAATTCATTATACGGCTTAAAATTTTATCCATATTAACTTACTCTTTTCTTTTCAAAGTATTCACCAGCATATCGCTGAGATTCTGTGACGGCACTTTTACAAAGCTGGAAGTTTCATTGTACTTAGGATAATTGTAGCGCCACTTGTCATATTCGTCACGGTTGATGTCGCCGTTATGATATTTCTCGGATTGTTCAGCCCACGCATTAAGCATTTCCGAAAGCTCGGCAGCGTCCGTTCCCTTGCGAGGGTCTGCATACATTGAAACACCGTTTTCGGTCTTGACTATTGTCAATCCATATCTGTCCTCTAATGTAAACAAAGTGTGCATTAACCCTATGTAGCTGTCAATGTCGGGAACAGAAAGAGCCTGTGGCGATATATCGAAAACCTCTGCAAGTTTATTTGTTAAATCAGCCTTAGGCGTTCTACTTCCAGATTCATACTGTGCCATACGGATATCGGCAGTCTTTTCAGGGAAGCCGACCACCTGTCCTAAATATTTCTGTGTCATTCCGCAAAGATTACGAAAGAATCTTATTCTCTCTCCGATTGCCATAAAATTGCACTCCTTACTTATGTAATGTGCAATTAGTATATCATATATGTTTAGTATATGTCAAGCTACACAAAACAAAAAAGTTTAATATTTTCGTGAAAACCACTTGACATAACGGAATATGTTTAGTATAATCATTAAGCAAATAGCGTTAAGTTAT
>CAVAWW010000019.1:0-34223 GCA_963592475.1 bacterium | reverse complement strand
TCCTTCCAGCAGCGGTGGCACATCGCCTCATAGCGGTCGTTGCCGCCGAGGAGCACCTGCGAGCCGCTGGTCACAACCTGTCCGTCCTCGCCTATTCTCGCGTTGACGGTCGCCTTTCTGCCGCAGCGGCAGATGGTCTTTATCTCGGTTATGGAATCCGCGACCTCGAACAGCCTGCGGCTTCCCGGGAAAACATTCGTCAGGAAATCGGTACGCAGTCCGAAGCAGAGCACCGGAATATCACATTCGTCAACTATTCTGCGAAGCTGATCTATCTGGTCTTCTGTAAAAAACTGGCTCTCATCCGAAATAACGACATCCGCATCGCGGCATTTCTCGCCGAACATTTCATATATATCGTCCTGCGGGGATATCACCTGCGCCTTTGCGCTGAGTCCTATACGGGAATACACCGTGTCGGAGCCGTCGCGCGTGTCGATGCTCGGTTTTATCAGCCAGACCTTGCGATCCTTCTCTTCGTAGTTGAACTTGGTCATGAGCGCCTTAGCCGATTTTGACGAACCCATTGCGCCGTATTTGAAGTAGAGCTTCGCCATCAGTCGACCTTGACGGTCCAGCCGAACTCGTCGGGCAGTCTGCCCCACTGGATACCGGTGAGGGTATCATAGAGCTTCTGCGAGACAGGGCCGATCTTGCCGTCGTTGATTACCATGTGCTTGTCGCCGTACTTGAGCTCGCCGATGGGCGAAATAACAGCCGCGGTGCCCGAGCCGAACGCCTCGTCGAACTTGCCCTCGTCATATGCCTTGACGAGCTCGCCGATTTCGATATCTCTCTCGGTGACTTTGTAGCCCATGTGGCGGAGAAGCTCGATGCAGGACTTTCTTGTGATACCGCCGAGGATGCAGCCTCTGTCAAGGCTCGGGGTGATGACCTCGCCGTCAACGACAAAGAACACGTTCATTGCGCCGACCTCGTCGATATACTTTCTGTGAACGCCGTCAAGCCAGAGAACCTGAGCATAGCCCTGCTCCTCGGCGACTTCCTGTGCCTTCATGGATATAGCATAGTTTGCCGCAGCCTTTGTAAAGCCGGTGCCGCCGGTAACGGCGCGGACATAGTGCTCTTCAACGTAGATTTTAACGGGAGCGAGTCCGTTGTCGTAATATGCGCCGACGGGCGAAAGGATTATAACGAAAAGCAGATGCTTCGCCGGATGAACGCCGACCATGGGATCAACAGCGAAGATATACGGGCGGATATAGAGAGAAGTGCCCTCGCTGTGCGGTACCCAGTCCTTATCGACCTCGACAAGGGTCTTGATAGCCTCAACGGCGAACTCCTCGTCTATCTTCGGGATGCAGAGGCGCTCATTGGAGACATTGAGTCTCGCCATATTCTGATCGGGGCGGAAAAGACCGATGCTGCCGTCGGCTCTTCTGTATGCCTTGAGTCCCTCGAAGTCGGCCTGGCCGTAGTGCAGGCACATTGCCGCGGGGTCAAGAGCTATAGGAGCATAGGGCACGATTCTCGGGTTGTGCCAGCCTTCGCCCTCGTCATAGTTCATAATAAACATATGGTCGGTAAATATCTTGCCGAAGCCGAGCTTTGTCTCGTCCGTGGGCTTTGCTTTAGGAGCGGTAGTACGCTCGATAGTTATCTTCTGCATAATAGCATCTCCTTTATCTTGAATACAGGTGTTGCACTTTAGAAGTACAATACCATTATTATATCACCGTCAAGTGCAATTTCAAGAGTTAAAGCGTTTAAATATTCGGGCAAAAACCGCTCTGTTTTCGTCAGAATACTATACGAAGTTGACAATCGCCGCATGTTTTGGTATCATATACTTGACTAATTTTATCATTGACACAACTGTGTTATCCCATATTTCGTAAAGGAAGGTCTTCAATGCCTAACACCGATAATTTATGCATGAGCTGCATGAAACCCATCGGCGACGAGAAGCAGTGCCCCTACTGCGGATACCATGCCGACTCGCCCCAGCTCTCCCCCTATCTCCCGATAAGAAGCGTTGTTGCAAACCGCTATCTCGTCGGCAAGGTTCTGGAGTTCAACGGCGACGGAGTCACCTATGCCGGATGGGACATGACCGAACGTATAGCCGTCAAGGTCAGGGAATTTCTGCCCGACGCCATTTGCTCGCGCGAAAACGGCGAGACTCAGGTTAGGGTCATGCAGGGCTGCGAGCGCGCTTACACCGACTGCTACCAGAGCTTTCTCGAGCTGTGGCGCAAGCTCATGCGCCTTATGGGACTTTCTGCGCTCATAAGCGTGACGGATGTCGTTGAGGACAACGGCACCGCATACGCTATATATGAATATACAGACGCCGTTCCGCTGAGAAAATACCTGCTTTCGACGAGCACGGGATACATCCCGTGGGAGCGCGCGAGACAGATGTTCATGCCCGCCCTTTCGGCGCTCGGCACTCTGCACTCGGCGGGAATAATCCACCGCGGACTTTCGCCGCAGACCATTCTTGTAACGCCCGACGGCAAGCTCAAGATATCGGGCTTCAGCATCTGGCAGGCACGCACGGCGCGCGGCGATCTGAACCCCGAGCTCTTTCCCGGCTACGCCGCGATAGAGCAGTACGGCTTCGAGGGTCAGCAGGGCGCATGGACGGATATATATGCCTTTGCGGCGGTGCTCTACCGCGCGCTTATCGGCACCGATCCGATAGTCGCCACGACCCGCGTGACAAACGACCGTCTGATGATACCGAGCAAATTCGCCGAGCAGCTCCCGGCATATGTCATAAACGCGCTGATAAACGCGCTTCAGATTCTGCCCGAGGACAGAACCCGCTCGGTCGAACAGTTCAGAGCAGAGCTCTCCGCCTCCCCGACCGCGGCATATGCGGGCGAGATTCAGGCGATGAGCGGCGACCGCTCGGTTGAACCCGCACAGAATGAAGCTGCTCCGACAGCGCCGAAAAAGAAGAAGAGCGAAGCTCAGCCGTTCCTCATTGCAGTCGGCATAACGCTCGGAATCGGAATCATAATTTTCGCCATTCTCATGGCGACGGTATTCAGAGGCAGCTTCTCGAAGAAGGACGACACCGACCAGTCGAGCCTCAACGCATCGGTCACGGAGAGCACGAGCACCGAGACGATAGTTGTTCCCGACTTCAAGAACCTCAGCTACGAGGCAATATCCAAGAACCCCGTCTGGGACGGCAAGTTCACTTTCAAGACGAAGTACGAATACAGCGACACCGTCAAGGAGGGCTATGTCATTTCGCAAAGCCTGCCCGAACAGACCACTGTCGCGATAGGCAGCGAGATAGAACTCGTCATCAGCAGCGGCAAAGAGAGCGTTGATGTTCCCGACGTGTTCGGCAAGAGCTACGCCGAAGCAAAGCAGATGCTGACGGACAGCGGTTTTGTCTGCACTGTCGCGGGCAACTACACCGAGGGCGTTGTCGTTTCGATGTCCGTTGAGCCCGGCTCAAAAGCCCCGAAGGGCACGCGCATCGAACTTACATTCTCGACCTCAAACGAGAACGACGTGACGAACTCGAATCAGAGCTCCGGCGGCGGTTCGATACTCGACCGCCTGCTCGGCCAGTAAAATATTGCATAGAAAAAACAGCCACAACAGTTTCGTTGCGGCTGTTTTTGTGTTATTTGGCAGCAGTTTTAGCCGCTGCGGCTGTTCGAATATATTTTATTCCGCGCTCTTCTTGCCGGTGATCTGCGGAACGCGGCCGATTATCAGCGCGACTATAGCGGTGATGATGATCTCGGGGATCATATAGAGACCGTTGTAGATAACGGAATAGATGAATGCAAGACCCTGACCGCTGAACTTCTCGAGAATCTTTGCGCCGAGGGCGAAGCCATCCTGCGAGAAGAACCACTCAGCCCATGTGCCGAAGAAGATGTAGCCGGAGATGATGTGGGCGAGATAGCGCAGCGAGAGAGCGACTATCGAGCCGACGCACAGAGATGCGGACGGATTCTTTATCTTGTTTCTGAAGATACCGCCGAAGCCGAGGACGGTGTAGGCGATTATGTAGTCGATGAGGCAGACGCAAATGGCTTTCCAGAGCACCATGTAGCTGTCGGAGCTGGGCATGAAGAACGCCGAGACGGTCTTGAAGCCGAGGAGCATCTGAACGACTGCGTAGACAAAACCGGTGAGCAGACCCCACTTCGTGCCGTTTCGGTAAGCGGCGAGAACGATAGGCAGCATGCTGCAGATGGTGAATCCGCCGCCGAACGGGAGATTCAGGAACGGGATGAAGCTGCACACGACATTGAGCACGGTGGCGATAGCGATAAGCAGCGCGCACTCAACAAGAACTTTTGTGTTGCTTTTCTTGGCTGTTGACATAAGTTTTCCTCCAAAAATAAATTCAGCGTCCATGCGGTATGCACAGACGCTGTCAGTTTATATAATATACAGCAACGAGGCTGTCTATTATCCTTCCTACGCCGGCATTATCCGGATCAGGTCAGAGGGTATCATCTCAGCCGTTCGAAAAATAAGAACGGCACCCCTGGCTATTTGATTTTAATTATTTCTGTTCGTGCTGCTCCGCTTTTCCCTCGGGAGTATCTCTGTAATACTGGGTCTTGGGATGCGGATGCTTTGTGGAATCCCAAAGCTCCTGAGCTACGGGCGCCCACTCGGCGGCGAACTTGTCACAGCGCGAGCAGAGGGTGTCGACATCCTCGGGCGCGAGCAGGTCGGTGGACTTGGCTCCCGTCTCCTTGACCATCTTTCTCAGGCACTGCGGGTTTTCAAGCATCGGGCACGGGCGCAGATGGTTGTTGTTGAACGGCTGACCGTGCCAATAAGCCTGGAAGAGAGGACGCTTGAGCGCCTCGATGAGCGTCTGTTCGCGGATGTTGGAGTCCGAGTAGTGTATGAACACGCAGGGCTCGATATCGCCTGCGGAGTTGATATGGAAATAGTTTCTGCCGCCCGCGATGCATCCGCCGACATATTCCGCGTCGTTCTGGAAGTCGATGACAAACATGGGCTTTCCGGTCTTGCTGTTGCGCATTTTGCGCAGCCAGCGGTACATATGCGTGCGCTGCTCGGGTGTGGGGATGAGCTCCTCAACCGCGGCAGAACCGACGGGCATATAGTTGAAATACCATGCGAAGCGAACGCCCTTGGAGATCATCAGGTCGACAAATTCATCCGAGGTGACTGCGTCGACATTCGCGCGGGTGTAGCACACTGAGATGCCGAACAGGCAGCCCTTGCTCTTGAGCAAATCCATCGCCTTCATGACATGGTCGTAGCTGCCCTCGCCGCGTCTTGCGTCATTGCTGTCTTTCGTGCCCTCGATGCTGATGGCGAGCGAGATATTTCCGACTCGCTTCATCTCTTCGCAGAACTCCTCGTCAACGAGGTCAGCGTTCGTATAGGAGAGGAACGCGCAGTCCGGATGAAGCTCGCAGAGCTTGATGAGGTCTTTCTTTCTCAGAAGCGGCTCGCCGCCGGTGAACATATAGAAATGGGTGCCCATTGCGACGCCCTGGTTGACAATGCTGTTGAGCTCATCAAAGGTGAGGCTCTGCTTGTGGCCGTATTCCGCGCTCCAGCAGCCCTTACACTTGCGGTTGCACGCGCTTGTCGGGTCGAGAAGAATGACCCACGGAATATTGCAGTGATATTTTTCGCGGTTCGCGCGAACGGTCTTTGTGCCGTTGACTCCCGCGCCCAGTCCGAGAGCGAGCATCATATTCATCAGAACATTGTCGTCGATCTCGTCTATGAGCCTGAGTGCCAGCTGACGCCAGACATTCTCGGGGTCTTTTGCACCCTCGCGGAAGCTGTCGAAGTTTTTCGCGGGGAAGATGTTGCCGACAAATCGCTCCGATCTGTCAACAAGCTTGACGAGGTTTGTATCAGGATCTTTTCTGACATATTTTATCATGCGGGACAGAACCGCTGAGGCTGCTGCTCGCTGAACCTTATCTTTGACCGTCATTTGTGCGGCTCCTTTCGTTTCGAAAATATCTTAAATCTAAGTAAATAGTTTATCACAGGTTCAAAATAAAATCCACATCTAAAAGAAAAAAGCCGAAAAAGGTAATAAAGTTTTCGATTTGTTCATAAAAGTGTTTCGGAATTTTTATTGAGGTTGCAAAAGTTGATTTTTGCGGATATACTATAGGATAGAAATTTTTGTTAGGGGAACCGATTTGAAGAAGTTTTTTAACGAGCACCGCGATGTGCTCATGCTCATTCTGCGCTGTGCCGTTGCGGCGGCGCTTTTAATTATCGCCGTTGTCAACTACGACAAGCTGACCAAAATCGATATGCGCGCCCTCGTTGCCGGCGCGGGCAGCACCGCCGCGGCGGTGGCTGTTATAATCGGTGTGTTTGCCGTCAAATCCGTGCTGTTTATAATACCCGCGTCGATGATATATATTTCCGTCGGCATGGCGTTCCCGACCGTCTCGGCAATTGCGATAAATCTCGCGGGCATCGCGCTCGAGATAACCGTCACATATCTGCTCGG
Source organism: bacterium (assembly GCA_963592475.1). GTDB lineage: Bacteria > Bacillota > Clostridia > Oscillospirales > Acutalibacteraceae > CAG-177. The sequence goes on along the minus strand of CAVAWW010000019.1, from coordinate 27,754 downwards.
TTGGTTTCTCGGCGGCGAATATGTCGAAAAGCGGCTCAAGGGCAGCAAGGCGGGGGACAAGGTCCTCGCCCTCGGCGACGGGAAGAAGCTTTCGGCGCTCTTCCTTGTGCGCTTTCTGCCTGTGTTCCCGATCGATTTCGTCAGCCTTTTCCTCGGCGCAACGAAGCTGCCGTATTGGAAATACGCGCTGATATCGCTCGGCGGAATAATGCCGCGCGTCATACTTTTCACTATCCTCGGCGACGGCATATATGACTATATCCCGATGGATAAGATAGTGCTTGTCATCGTCTGCTGCATCCCCGCCGTGATAATCTGGTGGGTGATAAAATTCTTCCGCAACAAGAAGAAAAACTCATCTGCCGGTTGAGCCGAATCCGCCCTCGCCGCGCTCCGTCTCGTCAAGGCTGTCGACCTCGACAGGCTGCGCCGGAATGACAGGCGCGAGCACGAGCTGAGCGATTCTCTCGCCGGGCCGTATAGTATAATCCTCGCTCGAAGTGTTAATAAGTCCCACGCATATCTCGCCGCGGTAGTCGCTGTCGATGACTCCGACTCCGTTCGAGAGCGAAATACCGTGCTTTATCCCGAGTCCGCTGCGCGCATAGACGAATGCAGCGGTCTCGCTGTTTTCTATGGCGATCGCTATGCCGGTCGGTATGACCGTGCGCTCGCCGGCTTTAAGAACAACTTCGTTTTCCGTGCAGGCGCAAAGATCCAGTCCTGCGCTACCGGAGGTCGCACGCTTCGGTATTATTGCGCCGGGGCGCACTTTTTTCATCTTGAGAGTGAGCATAATTTGTCTCCTTTATTCAACTCCGCGGTAGAGAAGTCCGCGCGTAAATTCACCCTGCGGGGCGTCACCTCTGCGGTAGCTTTCGAGTATTTTTTCACATTCGTCTTTTGTCTCGGTCGTGAACCACAGCAGCGAGAAGTCGGCGAACTCGAACTGCTCGCGCTTGTCGCTCTCGACTATCGGGACGCTGTTGAGCAAGGTCGAGGCGAACGGCGTACACTCGACGGGGAATGTCACGCCCATTCTGTCGGTCAGAGATCCATGCTTGCGGCATTTGTCGCAGGTCGTGCCGTTCTTGACCGGACAGTTTCTCGTCTGCATCAGCGGCAGACGCCCGTAAGCGAACACACCGCGCGGTAGTTTTCCGCCGAGCGAGGCACACTGGGCAAGCTTCAGCTCGGTGCTGAGTATGGCGTCCGTGAAGCCGAGGCGCGCGAACTCGTCGAGCGAGAATGTGTTGAATATATTTGTGCCGGGCAGGGCGCAGAGCTTCATGCCCGCTTTTTTGGCTATCGCCGCACCGTCGAGAGAGCAGACTGCGGCAAGGGATATGCCGCTTTTACGCGCCTTGACGAGTGAATTGCAAACTGCATCGTCGCCGCCGAATATCGCGGCGGGGACTTCGACTGCGGGCTGTATTTTTTTATCCTTGAGGTACTTTACGGTCTCTTCGCCGACGCCCATCGGCAGTATCATGCGGCGCACATACGAGAGATCGGACGGTATCTGCAAAATACTTCTGACTCTGATTACATAGCCGCGGTTTTGAGAACGGCGGCGTTTGATTGAAATTTCCTGCGGATAAAACGGAATTTTACTGCGCTCGGCAATCTTTTCTTCGAGCATCACGAGAGCCTTTCTGCGAAGCGAGTTTATCTCGGACGCGCTCAAAAATATGTCGTCTCCTATATCTGTTCCGACATCCCCGGCATAAAACTGAGTCGAGCCGCATTTGCGCAGCCGGGTTTCAATTTCTTCGCTCCCGACCGCTCTGTTCTGAGCCTTCTGTACGGCGTTTTCAGATTGAGCAAAGACGCTCTTGCCTGCGGCTTTGACCGCGAGGTATGCCTTTTCGCCGACCTGCGCCGACAGATGCATATCCGCTCTTATCAGCGGCTGTTCGCCGTCGTAGAGTGCGGCAAGCGGAGAGAGAACATCCTTTGCGGCGGTGACATCCTCTTTGCGGCGCACGCCGAACATATCGCGCCCGAGAACTCCGTTGTAGTAGCCGGAGGTGAACCCGGAGCGGGAGAATATCGCGCCGAGCGTGCGCTCGTATTCGGCGGCGCTTTCGCCCGCGAGACTCTTTTTGCAGGCGGTCACTGCGGCGGCAACATATTCCGGCCGCTTCATGCGTCCCTCTATTTTGAACGAGAGAACGCCCATCTGCGCGAGCTCCGGCAGGTATTCTATCAAAGACATATCTTTGAGGCTCAGGTCGTGCCCCGTGCCGCCGGCGGCAGCAAACGGGAGCCTGCACGGCTGAGCGCATAAGCCTCTGTTGCCCGAGCGCGAACCGAGCACCGCACTGAGCTGGCACTGACCCGAAAGGCACATGCACAGCGCGCCGTGGACGAACATCTCGAGCTCTATCGGCGACTGCGCGGCTATTTTTTCTATCTCTTTTTTAGAGAGCTCCCTCGGGAGCACTGCGCGGCAAAAGCCCATGTCCGCGAGCATTTTTATTCCGTCGAGGGTCTGTACGGAGGTCTGCGTTGAGGCGTGCAGAGGCATATCGGGAGCCGCCCTGCGAATGAGCGAAGTGAGCCCGATATCCTGTAAAATAAGTGCGTCTGCTTTGACATCGCAGGCGCACCTGACGGCATTCATCGCCGTTTCCATCTCATCGTCACGCACAAGGGTGTTGAGCGTGATATATACCTTGACCCCGCGCGCGTGGCAGTATTCGACCGCCTGCGCGAGTTCTTCATCGCTGAAATTTGCGGCGTTGCGGCGTGCGTTCAGCTCCCGTCCGCCGAGGTATACGGCGTCGGCTCCGCAGCGCACTGCCGCGGTCAGCGAATCAAACGAGCCCGCGGGCGCAAGTATCTCCGGCTTATTCATCTTTTGACCCGTGCTTCTTTTTATATTCGGCGAGCTCTTTTGTGAGCCTGTCCGCCTCGCGTACGGCTATCTCATAGTTGAGCTTGTAATCTCCCGCATCATTGAGATAATCCTGAATACTTGAGCGCAAATTTTCTGCATCCGCGCTTGCTTTCCTCTCCGAATCAGCAAATTCAAGCGCCGCGAGAACAGCCGCCTGAGTTACGGAAATTCTCGGATTCTGCTTGAGAATCGTGGATATTTTCTCATCGACTTCGTCGCCGAGCTCGATCATATACTTGCTGTCCTCATCCGAACCGATGATATATTCCGCCCCGCAAATGGTCAGTTTGACTTTGTTTTTCTCCATAACCATGGTCCTTTCTTCGTCGCTTTGCATACTTCTGATTTTATTATACAATAGAAACCCCGGAGAATAAAGAACTTTTTAAAATTTTTGCGTCAAAAAAGCCCCGCCGATTATGGCGGGGCTTAATGCAATTTATTTGTTTGCTTTCTTTTTATACGGTTTACCGAAAAGTATGCACAACGGAGTATTGTTTATAATCGGCGGCAAAATGCTGACAATGGCGGTTATTATAACAAGTGCGACAAAAACCACGGCAATATATATCAAATACGAGTTGAGCGGGATTTTTCTGATAAAATGCATCAAGAAAGTCAGAACCGTCAGATGAAATCCGTAAAATATAAGGCTATTTTTTCCTATGTATCCGAACAGTTTGCTTTTTTCTATCCATTTGCACAGGCAAAGAATTGCCAGCGACATCGCAATACCAGCAAGAAAATACAGCGGCAAAGAGCCATAATCGGCCTTATACATATTCACATATCGCAAGCCGGACGTTATCTTCAGGTTTATAATGGTCAGAGCCAGTCCAACGACAAGATATGCAGGGAAAAGCCATTTGCAGAGAACTTTTTCTTCCAGGTTGCGCACGGCAAACCCGACGGCATAGAAGACCATAGCAAAAGGCACGATATCAATCGACCACGGGAGATAGAGAAACCCGTATCTGCGCAGAAGAAAAGCTGATAGAGCGGATATTGCTATGACAACGGAGATGAGTATATAGTTTCTTTTTCGCAGCAAAAAATAGGCTGCTATTTCCGTAAGAAAAAGCACCGCCATAAACCACAACATATTATAGTGCCTTTGAACCACTATCAATTTAAATTCCTGAAAAACGGTGTAATCAAGCGGGGTTTTAAAAATATATATCCTAATCGCGGAAACGGCCAGACAAATAACCGTAAATGTGGCATAAGGAACCAGAATCGACTTTGTCTTCTTTAAAAGATATTTTCCGAATTCGACGCCTTCGCTCTTATGAAAAAAGCCCGATATCATGAAAAAAAGCGGAATGCTGAATGAATATACAATCGGGAGCAGCAAGGTTTCACACCCCATATCCGAATTAATATGTTCAAGACAGTGTCCCAATATAACGCTGAACATCGCGACACCTTTTGCGCAATCGACCCATTTCAATCTCGGTTTTGCCTGGATAGTATTACTTTTCTGCACTCTTATCAGCCCCTATAGGTTGAATTTATTCATATCAGTATATCATGCCCAAAGGCAAAAATAAAGAGTTTTTTCTTTGCATTGGGAACAAAAAACAATCCCCTGCAGGGTGTGAGCCATGCAGGGGTGAATCTGACTTTTTATCAGTCCTCGTTCTCTTCCTTGATCTTTTCGACTATCTCGTCGGGGATCGCTTCGCCGTGGCGGACGACGAGGATGCAGAGGGTCGAGAGGATAAAGGCTATCGGACAATAGTAGAACAGGGACATGTATGTGCCGGTGAGCATACGGACGATACCGTAGATTATCGGGGTAGCTATCTGTGCGGAGAATGTTGCGGTGTAGTAGTAGCCGGTGAATGTGCCAACCTTGTCTATGCCGCCTATCTCGAGCACGAGGGGCAGGGTGTTGACGGTGATGAACATATTCGCGGCGCCGCCGACAACGAGAGCTATCCAGATAAGAGCGCCGCTGAGGGCGTTGATGTGAAGTATCTCGGTCAGGAGATATGCGCCGAATGCGACGATGAATATGGCAAGTCCGCCGAGTATGGTCTTTTTGCGGCCGAACTTCTTGCCGAGCCAGCCCGCGGGGATGGCGGCGACTGCGGAGGCGGCGGCAAAGGCGGTGGTCATGATGGTTGCCTGAGCGGCGGTCTTATGAAGAATCTCATCGGCAAACAGCGCGAAGAAGGTGGAGATGGCGTTCGTGCCGCAGAAGAGGAAGAACAGACCCATGAGCATGAAGATGAGGCTTCTTCTCTCGCCGGAGGTGAGCTTTTCTTTCTTTCTTGCTTCTTTTTCTGCCTTTGCGGCTTCCTTTTCAGCCTTGCGTCTTGCCTCTGCGTCGGCTGCCTGGTTCATCTCGCCCTGAACCTTAATACGGCTGTCGGGCTCCTTGACAAAGAAGAGTATGACGAGCATACCGATTATCATAACGGCGGCGCCGAGCAGGAAAACGTAGGGGAAGGTGTTGAGCTCGTTGAACTCAGGAGACTTCGAGGAGATTCCCGTGGATGCGCAGTAGATAGCGGTGACGATCGTGCCGGCGAACAGACCGAGCGCACCGCCGATGCCGCCCATGAGGTTGATGACGGCGTTGCCTTCGGAGCGGATGTCACTGGGAGTCAGGTCGGGCATGAGCGCGACGACGGGAGCTCTCCAGAGCGACATGACGAAGACGAAGAGAATGATGAAGAGCATCGTCAGCGGAAGCGAACCGACTTTTATCGCGACTATCGGGATTATCGCAAAGAGGATAGCCGAGATAGGCGCGCCGAAGATAACATACGGACGGCGCTTGCCGAAACGGGAATGGGTGTTATCGGAAAGCTTGCCGAAGGTCGGCTGGAAGATGACGCCGAAAATGTTATCGAACGTCATGATGATACCGATGAACAGCGGGACGAGCGTTATGCCGCCGGCGGCGGTTGTGACATCCTCGCCGTTTGCCGCGGCGAACTCGGCGAGAGCCGGGAACGCGGCGTTGAGCTTTGCCGACCACGAGGTTATCGTGGCGCTGTTATTGAGCAGGTGGTTGAGTATCTTTGTTATGTAGGGATCGTAGATTGCCCATGCGATAGACGACGCAAGGAAACCGAATCCCGTGAGGATCGTGTGAGGATAGTGCAGCTTGCCGTTGGGCTTAGCACAGAAATACTGCTTCGCTTTTTCCATGTTTGGTTATAACCTCCTTAAATGCCGCGCGGCCGGTTCGTCATGTGCGCGGTCTTAAACAGTGTAATTGTAACATATCTGTTCTGATTTGCAAATAGTTTTTTAAACTTATTGCATAAAAATATATTTTTATCTATTTATTTCAGGAAGCCGCTGACTATGACCTCTTCAGCTTCCTCTTCTGTCAGCCCGAAGGTCATGAGCTTCAGGAGCTGGTCGTTGTTTATGCGCCCGATAGCCGCCTCGTGGACTATCTGCGCGTCGGCGTCGTTGGCGGTTATCTCCGGGATGGAGCGTATCTTCGCCTTGTCCATGATTATCGAGTCGCACTGAACATGGGCGCGACACTCTGTGTTGCCGACCGCCCTTGGATAGAACACCTGCTCGGAGTGATCCCTCGCGACGGAACGGGAGACTATCTGCGCGCTCGAATTTTTGCCGTTTAAGTTCACGGTCATGTTCGAACGGGCTTTCTGATTGCCGTGGGTGAGCAGACGCTCGGTGATGACTATTTTTGCGCTCGCGTCGAGAGTCGCTTCGGTCTCGCGCAGAGTCGAGTCGACACCCGCGAGCTGGATCATCTCCATCTCGCAGTAAGAGCCCTCCTCCATGGTTACTTCGGTCACGGGGTTGAGTATTCTCTCGCCCGTGCCCTCGCCCTCGCCGTAGTGCTTCTCGACATATTTTACTTTTGCGTTCTTGCCGATAAAAAAGCGGTGGATGCCGTCGTGCTCAGTCTTTTCGCCGCCGCAGTTGTGTATGCCGCAGCCCGCGACTATCAGCACATCCGCGCCCTCGCCGACATAAAAATCGTTATATACCTTGTCGTTTATTCCGGTCTCGGTGATGATAACTGGGATATGCACCTCTTCGCCCTTTGTGAACGGCTTTATATATATGTCTATGCCCGGGTTTCCCTTTTTGGGCTCTATTGTTATATTTTCGCTCGACTGTCTCGCGATGCCCTGGCCGTTCTTTCTGATGTTGAACGCGCCCGTCGGCATTGAATCCATGTCCGCTATTGTGTGCAGCAGCGACATATCGACTTTTTTGAGCAGATCCGGCATATCATTCACCGTCCTTTCTGTTGAAGTCGCAGCTCTCGTCAAGCTCGCCAAGCAGCTGCGGAAGAATCTCTTCCTTTGTGCCGCGCGTGCGAATCTTGCCTTTTTCGACGACTATCATCTCGTCGGCAAGCTGCATTATGCGCTCCTGATGCGAAATTACTATCACTGTTTCATATCTGTTCTTGCACATCGAGCGGAAGCTCTCGACAAGCATTGCGAAGCTCCACAGGTCGATTCCCGCCTCCGGCTCGTCGAATATCGCAAGGTCTACATCTCTCGCCATGAGCGTGGCAATTTCAACACGCTTGACCTCGCCGCCCGAGAGCGACGCGTCAACCTCGCGGTTGAGATACTCGCGCGAGCAGAGCCCGACGCTCGTCAGATATGCGCAGCAGGCGTCCTCGGGCAGCTCACTGCCGTGGGCGAGACTCAGGAGTCTGCGCACCGTGAGTCCTTTGAAACGCGGCGGCTGCTGAAAAGCGTAGCCGATGCCGAGCTTCGCGCGCTCGGTGATGCTCATGTGAGTTATATCCGTTCCGTTATAGATTATCTGTCCCGCGGTCGGCTGCTCGATGCCCATGATGAGCTTTGCGAGCGTGGATTTTCCGCCGCCGTTCGGTCCTGTTATGACAACGAACTTTCCGTCGTCGAATGTGAGGCTGATATCGTCGATTATCTCAAGCTCGTCGTCCGCACTGCCGACCGAGAAGGAGACATTTTTCAGTTCAAGCATATCCTGCTTCCTTTCGCTTATTTATATGCAGGTTGATTATACAGATTTTTTATTGATATGACAAGATATTTTGCGCCGATATTTGCATATGATGCGCCGCTATTTTAGGCTTTAGCGTTATTTTATGAGTTTTTTGTAAACAAAGTCTGATTTTATTTGAATTTTTATAAGAAAGCTGATAAAATGAAGAGGTAATGCTACCGGACAAGGAGGTATCGGTTTGTCAGATAAAGAAAACCTGCAGCCGCTCGAAGAGAACGAGGCTGCCGAAAAGGAAGAAGAAAACTTTGAGTATGACAGAACGCTTTGCAGCCTTTGCCAGAAGAAGGCGCGCGAAGAGGGCAGCTATTACTGCGAGGACTGCCGTACCAAGATGATGAAGACGAAGATAAAGGGCGGTTCCGTGGTTGCCGCGGTGCTCTGCGTGATAGTTTCGCTGTTCGCGCTGATGCTCATGGGCGCAAACGCCACGCAGATGGTCGGTCTGCTTGAGGCGGACTCTCTCTTGAACCAGGGCTATGTCAACGCCGCGCTCAACAAGGTGTCCCAGGCGAGCGAGGCAAACGCCTCTCTCAACGACAGCGACTTTATCTCGAATCTGTCGAAGACCCTCGGCAATCAGACGATATTCACCCTCGGCTACGGCGAGACCGCGATGACCGCGAAGATCTATGCAAAGGGCTACACCGAGATAGACGCGGGCGGATATGTCATAAACACCCTCGGCGAGGACGCGGTGAAGTCCGACCTGAGACTGCTCGGTATGCGCAAGTTCGTCAAGGCATATAACGGCTACAACACCACGCAGGAGCAGGCATATTCGATTCTTCAGAACTATGTCAACGCCGATGCGAAGGATATCCCCTACGATGATCTTATCAAGAAGCTTGACGCTCTCAAGGGTCAGGACGGGGTCGAAGATCAGTATATCGAATACTACAAGTGCTATGTCGCGATGATGGCGGACAAGAGCATCGACACCCAGCTTGAGCTCCTCCTGAAGATGGAAAAGGAATATCCCGCGGGTCTCATGATCTACGGTCCGACAATTGCGGATTATTATTACCGCTCGGGCGACTATGCGAAGTCCGTTGAATATGCCGACAAGATGATCGCGAAGAACCGCAACTACTCCTCGGCTTATGAGCAGAAGGTCATGGCTCTGCTCGCACAGGGCGACGCCGACGGCGCCGAAAAAGTCTGCGACCAGCTCGACACAGCCGAGAACGCGGCGGGAGTCGCAAGCGGCGATTACACATCATACAGCCTGCGCGCCAACCTCTATTGGTACACCGGCAAATACGACGCGGCGATAAAGATATGCGAAGAGGGCATCGAGGCATCCGGCGGCGATTCCGATATCTACCGCAACGAGGCTATCGCCTATATGCTCAAGGGCGACTACGCAAAGGCCAACGAGTGCGGAAAGAACGCATATCAGTTCTCTATGAACTACGGCGACCTGACGCTCGATATAATCAACACCGCGGCTCTTGCAGCGGGACTTGCAAAGGACGATGATACCTACAAGACGCTTCAGGATTATCTCAAGACCTACAACTACGAGATAAGCACGGTCGTCACGGACTGCCTTGCAGGCAAAAAGACCGTCGAACAGGTCTTCATCACTGACGGAGGTGTCATCTCATGATTTCAACTGTTATCTATTTCATCGGCAAGGTGCTCACCTTCCCCGGCGCATATATAAAGGCTTTTTTTGAGCATCTTATCGCGAGAGCGTTCAGTATTCCTGTTGAGGATACAAAATATCTCAGATTTACCGACGGCTGCGGCCATGTTGAGCATGACGCGATTGGCAGCAAGGCGAAGATATTCTTCTATTGCCTCCTGCCCGGTCTGTTCACTGCGATAATCGGCACGCCCATGCTCTATATGGGCTTTGCGGGTCTGTTCTTCTTCAAGATCCCCGCCGATTCGAGCACGATGCTCATGTTCATTGTCTACTGCATCCTGTTCTATCTCGGCTTCTCGCTGTGCGCGAACCAGTATCCGCTCATGGAGGATGCAATCGGTCTGTGGCACGCGCTCTACGGCAAGGACGGAGCGAACCTGTTCGTGAAGATCGTTCTCTTCATCCCGACCGTTCTTATTATAGCGGGCGCGTTCCTCGAGAGATATGCATTGAATATTCTTCTCATGGCAGGCACTGTTGCTTTCGCCGCACTGACAGCATAACAAAATAAATAAGCTGCCTCCGCACAGGTCACTCTCTGCGGGGGCGCTTTGCAATCGGAGAAACTTTTATGGAATATAATTTCAAACTTTGCGTCATTTGCACGGGCGATTCGGGCGCGGCGGAAAATCTCGCCTACTCGCTCATAACCCGCAGCGGCGTGCGTCTTGTAATCTGCACAGAAAATGCGGATATCAAAAAATTCCCGACAGCGGCGGAGAACAGCAGGATAGACTTTGCACCCTGCTCCGTTGAGTCAGTTAATTCCGTCCTCGCTTCGCCCGACGCCCCACTCGTCATGTTCGCCGATGTCGGGACTACTTTTGCGCCCGGATTTGTCGAGCTGCTCGAAGATAAGGCGGTCGTTTTTAACGCTGCTGCCGAAGAAAGGAATGCGCCGCGCAAGCTCTATCGCGACGGGTTCTCTGCCCACGAGGCTTTCTCGCCCGCAGTCGGCGTGAATTTTGTCATGCGCTCGGAAGTTATTAGCGAGCACGGAATAAAGCTTTCGTCCGCAAGCCCGGCGGGCTTCGCCGCGTTTGCCGCGCAGTATGCCGCATATGATAGTTTCGAACCCATACACGAGGTGCTTCTCTACGGCGCAGAGCCGATAAAGTGGAAAGCCGAAAGCTTTGATATCATTGCAAAGAGCGTTTCAACCAAAGGCGGGCTCTCCGCTCTGACGCTTCTGCTCTCGGCTTATAGCGGACTTGACAAGACAGGAAAAGAAGCCGAATTTGATGCGTTTTCCGCGGCGGCAAAGCCGTTCTTTGAGAACGAGGCTTACAGTGCATATGCCCTCGCGGCTTTCGGCATTGATTCCGCTCTGTTAAAAGAGGGCTGCCGCGCCGGAGAGTTCGTCTCGGCGGGCACGAACGCCATGTACAAAGAAGTGACTCTGCCTATCCTCGCCGACGATGTCGTGCGCGATTTTTACGGCGGCAAGCTCAGCTTCGGCACGCTGCGCCGCTGCATCGCCGCGTGGCTCTATTTCAAGCTCTACCGCATGGGCGGAGCGGCAAAGAAGCTCGGCTGTAAAGTCTGCTCAAAACTCGCCGGGGGTGACCTGAATGTCTGATTTTCCATTCAGAGCCACGATACTCATTCCCGTCTACAATGTCGAAAAATATCTCGACGGCTGCATAAACTCGCTCAAAGAGCAGACTGAGCCGTTCGGGAATATGGAGATACTCCTGATAAACGACGGAAGCCGGGACGGCAGCGCGGATATCTGCCGCCGCTGGGCTGACAAATATGAGAATATCCATTTCTATTCAAAGGAGAACGAGGGCCTTTCAAAGACCCGAAATTTCGGTTTGCGCCGCGCGCAGGGCAAGTATATCTTCTTCTTTGACTCCGACGACACTTTAGCGCCCGATACAGTCAAGAGCGTCGTTGACTATTTCGACACAGTCTATGACGAAGTGGATCTGGTCACATACCGCATCACGCAATATTTTAAAAATGCGCCGCCGGTCTATCATTTCAGATACCGCACGCTGACCCACACGGGCGTATATGATCTCGATGACCCGAAGAATAGATTCATCACGCAGACGAATGTCAATATCTGCGTCAAGAATGATAAAAATAACGGCATTTTCTTCGATGAGTCGCCGGGTTTCAGGCACGAGGACGAGAAATACTGCTGCGATATCCTGCGCCGCAAAATGAAAATAGGCTTTTGTCAAAAAGGCGAGTATCGCTACAACCGCAACAACGAAAACAGCATCGTTTCAACCGTTTTCTCGCCCTATTATATATTCGAGACCTCCATGACTTTCTACGAGGAATTGTTCAACTCGTTCGGCGGCAGAGTTCCGCCGTATTTCCAGGGCATAGTTTTCAACGACCTGCGCTGGAAGCTCAAGGAGGACAAGCTCCTGCCCTATCACTATTCGCCCGAGGAGTTCGCGCGCGCAAACAGGCGCATTGATGCGCTGCTCGAGCAAATGGACGAGGATACTATAATATTGCACCCGTCCGTCAATGAATATCATATCCACTACTGGCTCTCGCGCAAGCCGAACTGCCATCCGACAGTAATAGCAGATGACGGAAAGCTCAGCATTGCGGCGGACGGAAGAAAGATTTTTTCCGCGTCCTCGTTCCCGCTGATGATGAGAAAAATATTCGTCGAAAACGGAAAAGCAAGACTGCTCTCGTTCATAAAATCCCCGGTGTTCTCGCATCTCGGGCGCGGCGAGTGGAAAGTAATAACTTCGATAGACGGTGAAAAACGCGAGCTTGAAACTTTCACTTCCGTTTTCAGCGCGCAGGATTCCGCAGTCAATGTTGTCGATTTCCCGGCGTTCTTCTGCGAATTCCCCGCAGACGGCAGGCACGAGATAAAGTTCTTCGTCATTATACGAGGTAAAGAATACCCGACGAATCTTCTCGCCGAGCCGACCGCCGTGTTCAGCCGCAAAATACGTATGTATGTCCGAAACGGCGTGATGTTCACTCTCAGCGGCAGGACGCTCATCAGCAGGAGCGTTGACGAAAATGAGAAGTACCGCGCCGAGCGCGAGCAGAGCAAGAATTTCAAGGGCAATGTCAAAAAGCTGCGCAATGCCGCTATAGAATACCGCAGGGCGCACAAAGTCGAGCTCTACTACGATCTGCACACGGTCGACTTCGACAACGGCTATTACCAGTTCAAGAATGACATAAAACACAGCGACGGCGTTGAACGCTACTATATCTACAGCCGCGAATACAAAAATATCGACGAGCTTTTCACAAAAGATGAACAGGCGCATCTCGTGAAGTTCGGCTCGGAGAAGCACAAACTGCTCTATCTCTCGGCGCGCGTGATATTCACGGCGTTCTACGGCGTGACTCCGGTTTCGCCGTTTGGCTCGGCGGCGGGCGAAGTGCCCTATGCCGACCTGCTCGATTTCAAAACTATCTATCTCCAGCACGGAGTGCTCCACGCCTCACTGCGCTCGCAGAACTCGGTCGAACGCTGCCGCGCGGATAAAATCGTTATTTCCGCTCCGTTTGAAAAGCAGAACTATATGACGAACTATCACTACCCGGAGGATAATCTCATCCCGACCGGTATGGCGCGATACGACCATATAGACAGAAATAAAAAGGCAAAGAACAGAATTCTCTTCGCCCCGTCGTGGCGCAAATACCTGACTCAGGAGATAAACTCCTCAAAGTGGGAGCTGATAGACTCGAAGCTCAAAAATTCCGACTATTTCAGGAATTTCTCGCGCTTTCTTGAGAGCGAAGAACTGCACGAGCTGCTTGAAAAAACGAACACCTATCTCGATGTCAAGCTCCACCCGATAATCGCGGACGCAGAAGGGCTGTTTGATATCAAGAGCCCGCGCGTTGTCATGGCGGGCGCGCATGTTGATATCGAGGACTACAAGATGTTCATAACGGACTTTTCGTCCTTCGTGTTCGACTTCGCTTATCTCTGCCGCCCGGTGCTCTATTTTGTGCCGGACTACGGACAGTTCAAGGCAGGCATGAACCATTACCGCGAGCTCGATCTCCCGTTTGAAGAAGCCTTCGGTCCGCTCGTCCTCGACCCGGAAAGCGCGGTGGAAGAAATAAAGAAAGCCGCAGAAAACGGCTTTGAGCTCGAGAAAAAATACTCCAATCGCATGAAAAATTTTTATTATCCTCTTGAGGATTGTGCTGAGTCATTATATAATGAAGTCAGCTCGTGGAATTTTCTGTAAGAGGAGTATGACTTGCGTATAATGGCGGGCGACCCGGAGCTTTCCGCGATATGGCTCAGAGGCAAGAAGTACAGCAAAAGAAAATCTGCATAAACAAAAACCGGACGCAGCAAAAAATACTGCGTCCGATTTTTATTTAATTTTTATCTTGCAGCAGTCCGCTTATTTTATATATCCTATAATGAAATGCGAACTCTTCTTGACGAAGTCATCGAAGCCGGACAGCTCGCGCGGATCGGGGCGGCTGTTACTGTAGTTATACACTCTGACGCCGCCGTTTTCCATGCTCTCGACCGCCACCGTGTGCAGCGACGACAGAAGCGGGCGCTTCGTCCAGAACGAGATTATCGCCGAGCCTGCCTTCGGGAACTCGCGCTTGAAGCGCTCATAGTCCGTTATACCGTGCTCGGACATGCCGCGCTTTTGGAAATAATGCCTGAGCATATACGGATTCGAACCGAACAGCCCCATGAGCACCGAGCCTTTGGGGTATATTTCGAGCGCGAGATCCGCCATGTTCGTTTTCACGCCGTGCAGGCGCATATAGTTATAGACCGCGATTATCTCACAGCCGTTATACGACATCGGAAAAAGCCCGTAGCGCAGCCGGCTGACCATGCCGAGCGCCTGACCGTTTATGAACCTGTCGGGCATCGGCATATTTTTATTGAATTTATAGTTCGGTTTTTCAAGCATAATCAGACCTCCGTCATAAGACGCGACGCATCGGGCTTGGATATCCACATATCCTCCCACTTCTGCCCGGCGATGACTTCGAGACGCTTCTTTTCTTCGTCATCGATGTCAATTTCGCCCTGCTCGTGCTTTTGCTTGATGAGAGCTTTTATCTGCTCGTGGTCGCGCTTCGTCATGGTGTAGCGCCAGACGGTGATGAGGGTTATTATCGCGAATATTGTCGGCAGAATAGAGAAGTTCAGGCGCAGTCCCCAGATAGTGCGCGCGGACTGCATTGACGGCGCGGTTATCTTCGGGTTATAACCGAACGCATCTATCGACGCGCCGACTATATACGCCATGAAGCTGTTTATCATCTTGCGGAACAGCGTATAGAATGTCGATATAGTTCCCTCGCGGCGCTCGCCCGTTATCATCTCGTCAACATCGGTGACATCGGGCTGGATATTGACAATGAAGAAATCGGGACCAGAGAAGCCGAAGTTGTAGCATATCGAAGATATGACAATAATTATCGTTGAAATAATCGACGGCGTGTTCGGCGTTATGAATGAAGTGATGAACAGACCGACGACCATAAGCGGGCCGAGAATTTTTCCGCACGACTGCTTACCGAACTTCTTGATGAGCATATAGTTTATGGGCGTGCCCATGAATTCAGAGATGCCCGAGACTATAGTCATAGATATGAACAGGCTGTATTTATCGGCGACGCTGACCATGAAATACTGGTCGGTGATGCTGTAGAATCCGCGGCACATCATAAAGCACAGGCTTATAAGAAAATACTGCCTGAACGCGCGGTTTTTGAAAACCTTTACATACTGGCTGACGATGAACTTTATGTTTATCGGCATCTTCGGCATATTCTTTGAAGACGGCTCGCTCGTATGGAAATAGCAATAGACAAGCGGCCACGCGAAGAACACAGCGAGGATAAAGCCGATTAGCATATACTTGTTCGTATCCGCGTGCGAGGGATTCGGCAAACTGCCGAGCGCCGTTCCGACATCAAACTCGCTCAATATGAGCGCGGTGAGTATAAACGAAGTCACCTGTCCGACGGAGTTCATCAGATATTCAATAAATAAGAACTGCGTTCGCTGGAAATAATTCGGTGCAACCATCGGCAGCATTGAAGTATGCGGCACGCTCGCTATGGTGAACGCGGTGCTGTAGAGCAGCGTTCCCGCGATGTACCAGAGCATAATATTTCGCGTGTTGCCGGTATCCGATATTCCGAACGAGGTCCACTTCATGATATAGGCTATCATGAACGGGATGACTGCTATGAGCAGATATCTCCTGTGACGACCGGACTTTGCGCGGGTGTGGTCGCTGATAATGCCCATTATCGGGTCGGTTATTGCGTCCCACATTCCGCCGATGAGCGAAATGAGACCCGCCTGCTTGGTGCTCAGACCCTCGACATAGGTCAGATACTGCTGATGATACATGCTGATCGGATAGCCCGCTCCGCCGAGCATGATGTTTCCCGAGGTATAGCCCACGGCAGGCTTGAGGGTATCTTTCAAATCGCCCTCGATTCCCGCAACGTCTTTAAACCATTCGGAAAAAGTTCTTCTTTCTTTTTTCATTGTTGTCTCCCCTTTCGGTCATATAAGGGAATCGCGATATAACAACAGCCGCAGCTGAAAGTTACTTGAAAAGCTTCGTATGCCTGAGTGCCGAATAGAGCGGCAGTCCGAGCACGAGGCAGACTACGAGTTCGCCCGCTCCGACTTCCAGAGCGGATATTGCAAATGCTGTGAGCTTGCCGCCCTCGACCGGGGTCAGCATCACTATCTCAAGTCCGACTATGACGGCGTTGAATATAACCGGCATGAGTGACGAGAGCACCGGGAGTTTTTTTATCTGCACATTTCTGAGCATACGCCCGGTCACTGCGCCGAGAAGAGTCGCCGCCGAGCCGAAGAGCACATCCCATATGCCCATCGGGCTCGAAATATTGCCTATGATACAGCCTATCGTCAGCCCCGGTATCGCAGCGGGGGTGAGAGTCGAGAGCACGGTCAGGGCTTCGGAGAGCCTGAACTGCACCGGGCCGTAAGCGAGTGAGAATGCGGCGCTAAGATATGTCGCCGCCGCATAGAGCGCGGCAATGACCGCGCTCTCCGTCAGGAATCGGACGGAAAGTTTTTTGTTTTTCATTTTTCTGCTCCTTTTTGCTGCCATGCAGCGCCTTTAGTTTTGTTCAGCATCGGGCACAATGCCTGTCGGGAAGGTCTCGAACCGACGATTAATTTATATCAAAGATATTCGGCGAGGTCTTTCATGCTGTCGACCACGACGCTCGCTTTAATATCCGAATTTTCGTATTCCTCTCTCGTAGTCACGCCGCTGAGCACGAGCACGCTCGGTATGCCGTGGCTGGCGCCTATCGCGATATCCGTCGCCAGGCGGTCGCCGATAAAAGCAATCTCATCGCGCGAGCAGGAGAGCATATGGGTTATATAATCTACAGTCGCGGTCATGGGCTTGCCCATAACAAGCGGGCGTTTGCCGGTCGATGCGGCGAAGAGCTCGATCATCGAGCCCGTGTCGGGCATGAAGCCGTCCGCAGTCGGGCAATTGAGATCGGGGTGGGTCGCTATATACTCCGCGCCGTTTGCGATATACTTCGCGGCGTCCCAAAGCTTCTGATAGGTCAGCGTAGTATCAAAGCCGAGCACGACTATATCGGGGTCTTTTTCAACAAGATTGATGCCCGCAGCTTCAAAGTCGCCGGTCAGGCGCTCGTTGCCGAGAAGATAGACGCTCTTGCCGGGACGGTGTCGCTTGAGGAAGTCTATAGTGACATGGGACGAAATTATGACGCGCTTTTCGTCAACGGGAAAGCCCATTTTCGCGAGCTTATCTCTGCATGAGCCGACATTGTTCGACGAGTTGTTCGTGAAGAAATAGAAGTCCCTCCCGCTCTCTCGGACTTTTTTCAAAAAGCCGTCCGCGCCGGGAATGATGTTTCCGTCGAGATAGAACGTTCCGTCCATGTCGACGATGAAATATTTTGTCTTTTCAAAGATGTTTTTTTCTGCCAAGGTTTCCACACACTTTCTCTCAAAGTCCGGTTTTCGGGACATAATATTTATTATTATATCATAGCGCACCCGTGTTTTACAATATGTCTTTTTCGGCTGTCACAAGCCGTTTTCCGACATAACATAAAAAAGTGTGGCTTTTATCTTTATAAAAATTTGACTTTTCTTTAAAATTTCAGTAAAAGTTTTATATTTACTATAGACTTTTTTCTTCAGATATTTTAAAATTGTATTGTATAAAGCATCGGCTCGGAGCCGATGGGGACGGAGGACAAAGATATGCCAAACCAGAATCTCGAATTTGGAAACAGGCTCAAGACATTCAGAACGCTCAACGGTCTGACTCAGGGGGAAGTTGCTGAGGTTCTCAACCTCGACCGTTCGACCTACACCTACTACGAAAAAGGCCGCGTGCCGAATCTCGACACGCTCAACAAGCTCTCGAAAATTTTCAACGTATCAGTTGCCGAGCTTATCGGCGAACGCGACGACGGCGCGCTCGATGTTATCAAAAACGCAAGCCGCGAGCTCCACGTTGAGAGCATCTTTTTAAGACCCGATGAAAAACAGCTGATACTCAACCTTCGCCTTTGCTCCCCTGTGGAGAGGCAGAAAATTTTTGACAAGGTCAATCAGTATATCGAAAGAAAATCCAAATAAGGACATTTGATGGACAAATTCAAGCTCGAAAACCTCGGCTCGGGCATAACGGCGGTCATCTCGAAGGAACACGGATTCGGAACCGACGCTCTTCTGCTCGCCGACTTCGCGGCAGTGAAAGAATCCAACCGCTGCTGCGACATGGGCAGCGGATGCGGAATAATCCCGCTGCTGTGGCTCAAAAAGAATATGAGCAGACCTGTTGCCGCGATTGAAATAAGCGAGCAGGGATGCGAACAGATGAACAAGGCTGCCGGGATAAATTCTCTCGGCGGCCGTCTTGAGGTATATAACAAAGATTTACGAAATGTGCGCGAATTTCTCCCCGCGGGTGAATTTGACGTTGTGACGATGAACCCGCCGTATAAGGCCGAGGGCGCGGGAATTGTCAGCACAGATGAAACGGCGGCGCGGGCGCGGCACGGGCTGTGCTGTTCGCTCGACGACATGTGCGAAGCCGCCGCGTGGCTGTTGAAATTCGGCGGCAGGCTATGCGTGTGTCTGCGCCCGGAGCGGCTCTGCGAGCTGATGTGCAAAATGAGCGCCGCAGGCATTGAGCCTAAAAGACTCAGAACCGTTTCAAAGCGCGACGGATGCGCCCCGTGGCTCGTTCTCGTCGAGGGAAAGCGCGGCGGGAAGCCGGGCATGACGGTCGAGCCCCAGCTCAATATATATGACGGGGACGAATATTCGGAATATATGAAAACGCTCTACTCGGACTACGAGCGCGAGCGTGAAAATAACGACCCTGAAAGGAACAAGACTGATAAATGAGCGCTGTACTTTATGTTGTCGGCACGCCGATAGGCAATCTGGGCGATCTCTCTCCCCGTGCGATAGACGCGTTTGAAAACTGCGATTTCATCGCCGCGGAGGACACCAGAGTGACGCTGAAGCTCCTCAATTCGTTCGGGATAAAGAAGCCGATGATAAGCTATCACGAGCACAACAGATTCGAGATGAGCCCGAGAATAGTTGCGCGGCTGATGAACGGCGAGAGCTGCGTGCTCGTCACAGACGCGGGTATGCCCGCGATATCCGACCCCGGCGAGGACTTGGTGCGCATGTGCCACGAGCACGGGATAAAAGTCGAGTCAGTACCCGGACCGACTGCGTTCGCAACGGCGATGGCGATATCCGGTATGCCCTCCGGGAGATTCACTTTTGAGGGCTTTCTGAGCGTCAACAAGGCGAGCCGCACCGAGCACATACAGAGCATAGTTAAAGAGCCGCGCACGATGATATTCTACGAAGCTCCGCACAAGATAGGCGCAACGCTCCGCGACCTCGCCGCCGCGCTCGGTGACAGGGAGATTGCAATAGTCCGCGAAATAACTAAAATTCACGAAGAGGTTATCCGCACGACGCTCTGCGCCGCCGCCGAGAAATATGCGGACGGCGGACTCAAGGGTGAGATAGTGCTCATCATCGCGGGCGCAAAGCCCGAGGAAAAAGAGCAGATGACAGTTGAGCAGGCAGTCGAAGAAGCGAAAAAATTCATAGCATCGGGCGATTCCGCCTCGGAGGCTGCGAAGAAGGCGGCGAAGCTCAGCGGACACAAGAAGGGCGACATATACAAACTTTTGCAGGGAGAGAAAGACAATGGCTGACGCACTCAGACAATACTGGTATCTTGGAATCGCGCTCTTAGCGGCTGTTATTTTAACTCTCTGGGTAATCAAAAAGGCGGCGCAGGCATCGAGCCGGGCGCACGCCGAGCGCGAGGCGCAGATGAAAAAGCTCGAATACGAATCGGGCGTGCTCAAAGAGTTCTCCGAGCTCAGCGAAGAGAAGCTCCGCAATGCCGACAGCAAACGTGCTTTCGACGGCGTGGCGATGAACATACAGCGATATCTCGAAAAGCAGAGCAACATGAACGCGGCGTTCTCGGCACTCTCCGACAGTCAGAAGCAGATATACGCGCTCTATTATCTCATAGACGATTCTCAGAAAGGGCTCAGCGAGTTTTTCAAATGCAACTCCGCTCCCCTGACCCCGGCGGCGCGCGAGGCAGTCGATTCACTGTTCCCCGCAGACGCCGCAAAGGCTTTTGACAGCGAGTACCGCGCATATGACCCCGACGACGAGGACACTTCGCTCATCCCCGCCGAGATAGAGAAGAACGACGCCGAATATGCTGAGGCGATGCAGGATTTTGATTTTTATAAAACGGCGGTCGAAATGATAATCGAAAATCTTAAAGACTTTTGCTGATTTACGACTTATTTTTACCCTCATGTAAAGTATAATAGTTTTGTAATGTCCGCAACGCGGATAATAATTATATTATAAACACAGGAGGAAACAGCATGGAATTCAAAGGCAGCAGAACTCAGGCAAATCTCATGGCGGCTTTCGCCGGAGAATCACAGGCACGGAACAAATACACATACTATGCATCAAAGGCGAAGAAGGACGGCTACGAGCAGATAGCCGCGATTTTCACCGAGACTGCGGACAACGAAAAGGAGCACGCGAAGATCTGGTTCAAGGAGCTGCACGACGGCGCAGTGCCCTCGACTATAGACAATCTGCGCGACGCGGCGGCAGGCGAAAACTACGAGTGGACCGAGATGTACAAGGAGTTCGCTGAGGTCGCCCGCGAAGAGGGCTTCGACCGCATAGCTTCGCTCTTTGAGATGGTCGGCAAGATCGAGAAAGAGCACGAGGAGCGCTATAATACACTGCTCAAAAATCTCGAAGAGGGCATCGTCTTTGAACGCAGCGAAGAGGTCGTATGGGTCTGCCGCAACTGCGGACACATCCATGTCGGCAAATCCGCGCCGAAAGTATGCCCCACCTGCGCCCACCCGCAGTCGTATTTTGAAATCAGGAAGACAAATTATTAAAATTTCACAGGGCTCTGTCCGTTATCAAACGGGCAGAGTTTTTATTTTTTGTCCGTTCGGAGCGGTCGAAATTAATAATACAAAAATTATAAGCTTTATTTGGTCATTTTTTACAAAAAATTTACATCAAATACTATAGCCGTTTGAATAAAGTAGTCAAAAACCGCTTGAAAAAATCTATAATCGAGTGTATAATTTATTTAATAATACATCTTTTGAGGAAAGTGAGAATCTTAAATGCTTAATGAGAATATCCCGATGTACCTTTTCCATCAGGGTACAAACGCAAAAGCATATGAGTATCTCGGCTCACACCGCGACGAAGAGGATGAGAATTTTACCTATTTTCGCGTATGGGCTCCGCACGCCGTCGCCGTTTTTGTCGCCTGCGACAGAAACAACTGGACGGGAGAGGGCTTTGAGCTCAGCCGCATAAACGAACAGGGTCTCTGGGAGGGACACTTCGAGGGCTTCAAGGAATTTGACGCCTACAAGTATCTCATCATCGCGCAGGACGGCCGCAAGCTGATGAAATGCGACCCCTACGCATTCCATGCCGAGACGCGCCCCGGAACCGCTTCGAAGATATATGAGCTCGGCTCATTCGAGTGGACGGACGGCGCATGGATGAAAAAACGCCGCAGGAAGAATATATATGCCTCCCCGATGAATATATATGAGCTGCACGTCGGTTCATGGCAGCGATATGCCGACGGCAACACACTCTCTTACCGCGAGCTCGCGGACAGGCTCGTGCCCTATGTTGTCGACATGGGCTATACGCACGTGGAGCTGCTGCCGATAATGGAGCACCCGTTTGACGGCTCGTGGGGATATCAGGTCACCGGATACTTTGCGCCGACCTCACGCTACGGCACGCCGGACGACTTCATGTATTTTGTTAATAAATGCCACGAAAACGGCATAGGAGTTATATTGGACTGGGTCCCGGCGCATTTTCCGAAAGACGAATTCGGTCTCTACGAATTTGACGGCGAGGCATGCTACGAATACGCCGACCCGAACAAGGGCGAGCATAAACAATGGGGCACGCGCGTTTTTGACTACGGCAGGACGGAAGTGCAGAGCTTCCTGATGTCGAGCGCGCTGTTCTGGCTCGAGGTCTACCACGCGGACGGACTGAGGGTCGACGCCGTCGCGTCCATGCTCTATCTCGACTACGGGCGCGAGGACGGCGAATGGAGCCCGAACACCTACGGCGGACGAGAGAATCTCGAAGCCGTGGCATTCATAAAGAAGCTCAACGAGACTATATTCGGAGAGCACGGCGACATCATGATGATAGCCGAGGAGAGCACCTCCTGGCCGATGGTGTCGAAGCCCGTCTATCTCGGCGGTCTCGGCTTCAACTTCAAATGGAACATGGGCTGGATGAACGACTGCCTGCGCTATTTCTCGCTCGACGGTCTGTTCAGGAAGTTCAATCACGACTGCCTGACCTTCTCGTTCTTCTACGCTTTCTCCGAGAATTTCGTGCTGCCTATCTCGCACGACGAGGTGGTTCACGGCAAATGCTCGCTGATAAGCAAGATGCCTGGTACATACGAAGAAAAATTTGCGGGAGTCCGCTCGTTCCTTGCGTATATGATGGCGCACCCGGGCAAGAAGCTGCTCTTCATGGGTCAGGAGTTCGGTCAGTTCATCGAGTGGAACTACAAGCAGGAGCTCGACTGGCTGCTGCTCGACTACGATATGCACAGAAAGCTCAAGGAGTTTTCGCGCACGCTCAACCGCTTCTATAAGCGCAACCCCGCGATGTGGGAGATCGACTACAGCTGGGAGGGCTTCAGCTGGATATCCAGCGACGACAGCGCAAACTCCGTCATCGCCTTCCGCCGCATGGACAAAAAGGGCGACGAGCTGATAGCCGTCTGCAACTTCACCCCCGTCACGCGCGAAAATTACCGCATCGGAGTGCCGGACAAGGGCACTTACCGCATAGTCCTCAACACGGACAGCGTCGAGTTCGGCGGCAGCGGAACAAAGATGCAGAAAACCTACACGTCAAAACCGATCCCGATGCACTCGTTCGGGCAGAGCATTTCGCTCACGCTTCCGGGTCTGTCGGTCGTTTATCTGAAAAAACAAGGCAAGAAAGCTGATAACAAGGAGGAATAAACATGGCCAGAAAAACAGAATGTATCGCTATGCTGCTCGCAGGCGGTCAGGGCAGCAGGCTCGGTATTCTGACCAAGAACATGGCAAAACCCGCCGTTCCCTACGGCGGCAAGTACAGGATAATCGATTTTCCGCTGTCGAACTGCGTCAACTCCGGCATATACACCGTCGGCGTGCTCACGCAGTATCAGCCGCTTGAGCTCAACGACTATATCGGCAACGGTCAGCCGTGGGATCTCGACAGAGAGAACGGCGGCGTGCATATTCTCTCCCCCTATCAGCAGATAGAGGGCACCGAGTGGTACAAGAACACTGCAAACGCCATATATCAGAACATCAACTTCATCGACCGCTATTCGCCCGAATATGTTCTTATTCTCTCCGGCGACCACATCTATAAAATGGACTACTCCAAGATGCTCGCCTATCACAAAGAGAAGAACGCCGACTGCACCATCGCTTCCCTCGAAGTTCCGTGGGAGGAGGCTTCGCGCTTCGGTCTGATGTTCGTCAACGATGACGGCTCGATATCCGAGTTTGAAGAGAAGCCGAAGCATCCGCGCAGCAACAAGGCTTCCATGGGCGTATACATATTCACCTGGAGCAAGCTTCGCCGCTATCTGCTCGAGGACGAGGCGAACCCCGACTCCGGCAACGACTTCGGCCACGATCTTATCCCCGCGATGCATGAAGCGGGCGAGCGTCTTTTCGCCTATCAGTTCGACGGCTACTGGAAGGATGTCGGCACGATAGACAGCCTCTGGGAGGCGAACCTCGACCTGCTCAACCCAAAGGTCGATCTCGACCTGAGCGATCCGTCGTGGAAGATATATTCCCGCACCCCTACCGCCCCGCCGCACTATGTCTCGCCCGACGCAACGGTTCAGAACTCCATGGTGACCGAGGGCTGCGAGATTTCCGGCGATGTTGACTTCTCCGTTATCTTCGCGGATGTCACGATAGAAAAGGGCGCGGTAATAAGAGACTCGATAATCATGCCCGGCACGGTTATTAAATCCGGCGCGGTGGTTCAATATGCAATTGTCGCGGAGAACGCGGTGATTGAAGAGAACGCCGTTGTCGGCGAGCGTCCCGAGGCTATGGAAGATCTCGACAAATGGGGCGTCGCCGTTATCGGCAAGGGCGTCACGGTCAAAAAGGGCATGAAGATTGAGCCCAAGGCCATGTATGACGGAGAAAAGGAGGACGTTCGCAAATGAGAGCCAACAATGTTCTCGGCATAATCTATGCCAGCACCTATGACCAGTCGCTTCCCGAGCTTACAAATATGCGCACGATGGGCTCCGTCCCGTTCGGCGGAAGATACAGGCTCATAGATTTCCCGCTTTCAAATATGGTCAACTCCGGCATCTCCAAGGTCGGCGTTATAACCAAGAGCAACTACCGCTCGCTGATGGATCACCTCGGCACAGGCAAGCCGTGGGATCTCTCCCGCAAGCGCGAGGGTATGTTCATTCTGCCGCCGTTCAACTCCGCAGAGGATTCCGGCGGACTGTTTGCAAACAGAATTGACGCGCTTATCGGCTGCGCTTCATTCATATCGAGCTCTACTAACGAATATGTCCTGCTCTGCGACTGCAACACGATCTGCAATATAGATCTCAATCTGCTCTTTGACGCTCACGAGCAGAGCGGTGCGGATATCACCGCGGCATATTGCCACGGCACCGTTCCCGCGCTGAGCAACACCATGACATTCGACCTCGACTCCGACGGACGCATAAAAGAAATCGCAATTTCTTCGACAGGCGGCGCGGAGGGCGACTATTCGCTCAACGTGTTCCTGCTCAAGAAGTCACTGCTCGAGAGACTTATCTCTCAGGCGGCAAGTATGCACTACACAGACTTTGAGCGCGACCTTATTCAGGCGAATGTCGGCGCGCTGAAAATTTGCGGCTATAAAGCCGAGGGCTTTGTCGTAACTCTCGACTCCCTCAAGAGCTTCTACGACGCAAACATGGCTCTGCTCGACCTCGGCAACCGCTCCGAGCTGTTCTGCAGAGAGCGCCCGGTCTATACAAAGGTACGCGACGAGGTTCCCGCGATTTACGGACTCGGCGCAGATGTCAAAAACAGTCTCGTTGCCGACGGCTGCAAGATAGAGGGCAAGGTTGAAAACAGTATCCTCTTCCGCGGCGTCACCATCGGCAAGGACGCAGTCGTCAAAAACTCCATCGTCATGCAGGGCGCATATGTCGGCTCCGGCGCGACGCTCAACAGCGTGATAATGGATAAGATATCTATAATCAAACCCGACAAATCACTCTGCGGCACCGACACCTTCCCGGTATATGTCGGCAAGGGCATAGTGGTCTGATCGAAAGGGGACTGAAAAATGAAAGTCTTATATGCTGCAAGTGAAGCTCTTCCCTTCATGGCGAGCGGCGGGCTCGGCGACGTTGCCGGCTCTCTGCCCAAGGCACTGCGCAAGCGCCTTGTCGGCTGCCGCGTTGTCATGCCGCTCTACGGCGGAATAAAGCAGGAACTGCGCGACCGGATGCAGTTCATCACACATATCACCGTGCCCGTCTCGTGGCGCAGGCAGTACTGCGGCATCTTCGAGGCGAAGATAGACGGCGTTATCTTCTATTTTATCGACAACGAGTATTATTTCAAGCGCGACGGCATCTACGGTCACTATGATGACGCAGAGCGTTTTGCATTCTTCTCCCGCGCGGTACTTGAGATAATTCCGCACATCGACTTCAAGCCCGACATCATCCATACGAATGACTGGCAGACGGCTCTCGTCCCTGTCTACTACTCGACGATGTACGCAAACCGCGAGGGCTATGAGGGCATAAAGAACATATTCACCATCCACAACATCCAGTATCAGGGCGTTTACGGCAAAGAGATACTCAGCGACGTGTTCGGTCTCGGCGAACAGCATGAGCAGCTGCTCGATTTCGGCGGCACGCTCAACCTGATGAAAGGCGCTATCGAATGCGCCGATGTCGTGACCACGGTCAGCCCGACCTACGCCGAGGAGATACTCGACCCCTGGTTCAGCCACGGACTCGATCCGATTCTGCGCGAGCGCCAGTATAAGCTCCACGGCATCCTCAACGGCATAGATACGGATATATATAACCCCGAGACCGACAAGGCGATTGCAAAGAACTTCTCCGCAAAAGACCCCGCGGGCAAAAGAGAGGACAAGGCAGACCTCCAGCGCGAGTTCTCCCTGCCCGTGCGCGACGATGTGCCGATAATCGGCATGGTATCGCGCCTTGTGTCGCACAAGGGTCTCGACCTCGTCAAAGCCGTACTCGACGAGCTGCTGAGCACGACCGATGTTCAGCTCGTTGTGCTCGGCACGGGCGACTGGGAATATGAGAACTTCTTCCGCGAGATCGAAGCGCGTTACCCGGGAAAAGTCGGGCTGAGAATAGCATTTATCCCCGACCTCGCGCGCAAGATATATGCCGGATGCGACATGTTCCTCATGCCGTCGAAGAGCGAGCCGTGCGGTCTTTCGCAGATGCTCGCGCTCAGATACGGCACTCTTCCGATAGTCCGCGAAACCGGCGGACTCAAGGACAGCATCACTGACTCCGGCGACGGCGAGGGCAACGGCTTCACTTTCAAGAGCTACAACGCCCACGATATGCTCGACGCTATTCGCAGATCGCTCGGCGCATATTCGGACAAGAAATACTGGGCTTCGCTGGTTGAACGCGCGCTCGAATGCGACAACAGCTGGGGACGCTCGGCGAGAGAATATATGCGTCTTTACAGAGAGACCATAGGCAAGTAACAAAAATTTAAGCGGAGGACCGCAGTGACCGCCGAAGCGACGGGACACCGTCGGTCCTCGTTTTTTTACGGTGAAAAGATATGGTTATAAAATCAAACATGATTGACCGCCAGCTGCGCCCGATAGGCGAGGCTATCCGCTTTGTCTGGCCGAGCTTCAGCGAGCGGAAGTTCAAGTTCTGCAACTTCATTCTGAAAAATTTCGGGCGCGGTGCTGATGTCACCCCATGGAAGATAAGGTGCGAGCAGATAAAGATTCCGCGTGCAGACGGGAGCGAGCTTCGGCTCTGCGTATATTCGCCGCGAAAGCTCGGCGGCGAGGTGCCGGGGCTTCTGTGGATACACGGAGGCGGCTACGCCATGGGCATCCCCGAGCAGGATCACGGATTTGTGCGTGCCTTTGTCGGCACGACGGGCTGCGTTATGGTCGTGCCCGACTACAAAAAATCGCTCTATGCCCCCTTCCCTGCCGCGCTCGATGACTGCTACCTCTCTCTGCTCTGGCTCAAGGAGAACGGCAAAAAATACGGGATGCGGCGGGACAAGATATTTGTCGGCGGAAACAGCGCGGGCGGCGGAATGACTGCGGCGCTCACGCTCTACGCCCGCGACAAGGGCGAAGTTAACATAGCATTTCAGATGCCGCTCTATCCGATGCTCGACGACCGCCCGACCGAAACTTCAAAGAACAACGACGCGCCCGTCTGGAACACGAAGTCGAACATAGCCGCATGGAAGCTCTATTTGGGTGACGACTACGGCACGGACAGAGTCTCGAAATACGCCGCGCCCGCGCGCGAGACGGACTTTTC
>CAVAWW010000018.1:0-35832 GCA_963592475.1 bacterium | reverse complement strand
ACAAAAAGCCCGCCGAGCTCAGCGGCGGAATGTGCCGCAGGGTGGCGTTGGCGCGGGCGCTGGCGTTCGACGCGGATATTCTCCTGCTCGATGAGCCGTTTAAAGGGCTGGACACCGAGCTGCGCGGGCGGATAGTGAAGCTTGTAGAAGACTTTGCAAAGAC
This sequence comes from bacterium, assembly GCA_963592475.1. Lineage (GTDB taxonomy): Bacteria > Bacillota > Clostridia > Oscillospirales > Acutalibacteraceae > CAG-177. Next base: position 35,669 of record CAVAWW010000018.1, on the reverse strand, counting down.
GAAGCCCGTCATACTCATCACCCACGACCCATGGGAAGTGTCGCTCGCCAAGGCAAAACTTGATATTGAAAAGTAAAAAATCCGGCTGTATCAAACAGCCGGTATTTTTTATTCATTTATGCTGAGCGCCTTCTCGACCTGCTCAAGCACAAGTCTTTCCGCTTCGTCGCGGCTGCCTCTGATGCGGCAGCCCGCGGCTCTGACGTGTCCGCCGCCGCCGAGTGCCTTGCATATTGCCGAGGCATCTATCGGCGCGTGAGTGCGGACGGAAATCTTGAATGTGCCGTCCTTGCCCTCTTTGAGGGTGATTCCCGCTTCCACGCCCTCTATCTGGCGCGAAAGCCCGGGGATGGCGTCGGTCTCGCTGTCGTCCGCGCCGCTCTTTGCGAACATATCCTGCGTTATTGTAATCACCGCGCAGCGGCCGCCGAAATACATCTTCAGCGAATCGAGCGCAAGACGTTCGAGCTGAACATAGCTCAGGCTCTTCGTCTCGAAGAACACACGGTTTATCTCGGATATCTCCGCGCCGCACTCCATGAGCCTCGCGGCCATAATATGCGTGCGGGCAGTCGTGTTCGAGAATTTGAAACAGCCCGTGTCCGTTGAAATGCCGGTATATAGGCAGTTCGCTATCGCGGGAGTTATCTCGACTCCGAGCTCATCGGCGAGCGGACAGAGTATCTCTGCGCACGCCGCGGCGGTAGAGTCAACGAAAAACTCCTTCGCGTATTCGGTGTTCGAGCCGTGGTGATCGATGCAAAGATCGACTCTGCCGCTGTACTTCTCCGCCGATTCGTCGGAGAGCAGCTTTATATCCGCCACATCGACTGCGGTTATGAACTTTGGTTCAAAATCGCCGAAATTCTCAAGCCCCTCCGCCATAAAGCTGTATTTCGGGGCTATTTCGTCCGCACATTCGAGTCGGCAGCGTTTGCCGAGCGACTGCAGCATATGCATCAGCGCATAGCCGCAGCCGAGCGTGTCGCCGTCCGGATGGGCGTGGCACAGCACGAGTATATCATCGTTTTCGCGCAGCAGTTCGGCCGCGCGGGCAATGTCAATTCGCATCTTCATCTTCCTTCAGATCATCGAGCATACGGGCGATATTCATGCCGTGCTCTATCGAGTCGTCGGCGACGAACTTGAGCTCCGGGGTCTTGCGCAGACCTAACCTGTGCCCGACCTCGCGGCGGATATAGCCCATGGCGCTGTCAAGTCCCTTAACGGCTGTTCTGGCGTCGTCGATGCCGCTCATCGAGCTTACGAAAACCTTGGCAAACGAAGCGTCGGAGCTGACCTCGACCTTGACGACGGTGAGCAGTTTGCCCTGCACGCGCGGGTCCTTGAGCTCGCGCATGACGGCAACTATCTCTCTTTTTATATCCTCGGATATTCTGTCAATTCTGTATCCTGCCATATCAGTCGCGATACTCCTCGATGGTGAACGCCTCGAAGATATCGCCCTCCTTAATATCGTTGAACTTTGCAAGTCCTATGCCGCACTCAAAGTTCTGCGCGACCTCCTTGACATCGTCCTTGAAGCGGCGCAGGGAAGAAATCTCGTCCTCGGTGATAACAATACCGTCGCGCACGACGCGAATTTTCGAGTTTCTTGTCACCTTGCCGCTGAGGACATAGCAGCCGGCGATATTGCCGACGGAGGAAATCTTGACCACCTGGCGAACTTCCGCTCTGCCCTGCTGAACCTCGCGGAACTTCGGGGCGAGCATGCCCTTGATAGCCGCCTGGATCTCGTCAATGCAGTCATAGATTATTCTGTAGCAGCGGATGTCAACTCCGTCGCGCTCGGCGTTCTGCGCCGCGACCGGGTCGGGTCTGACGTTAAAGCCGACGATTATCGCGTTCGATGCGTTTGCAAGCATTACATCGGACTCGTTGATAGCGCCGACGCCGCCGTGAATAATTTTAACTCTGACTTCCTCGTTCGAGAGCTTTTCAAGGCTCTGCTTGACAGCTTCGACCGAGCCCTGGACATCCGCCTTGACGATGATGTTGAGTTCCTTGAGCTCGCCCTCCTTGAGGGATGAGAAGAGGTTTTCGAGAGTAACTTTTTCAAAGGACTTGAACTGCTCCTCTTTCTGCTTCTGTTTTCTCTGCTCAACAAGCTCTCTTGCAAGGCGCTCGTCGCTGACTGCGTCGAATGCGTCGCCCGCCTGCGGAGCCTCCGCAAGACCCATTATCTCAACGGGGACGGACGGACCCGCTTCATTGACTTTTCTGCCCTTGTCGTCAACCATGACTCTGACGCGTCCGACGGACGTGCCGGCAACTATGATATCGCCGGAATGGAGCGTGCCGTTCTGGACAAGGAGGGTAGCTATGGGGCCTCTGTTCTTGTCGAGGCGAGCTTCTATAACTATACCCTTTGCCGCGCGGTTCGGGTTTGCCTTGAGCTCCTTCATCTCGGCAACAAGAAGTATTGCCTCGAGAAGCTTATCTATATTCATCTTTGTAACAGCCGAAACGGGCACGCATATCGTGTCGCCGCCCCACTCCTCGGGAATGAGGTCATATTCGGTCAGCTGCTGCATGATGCGGTCGGTGGTCACGCCGGGTTTATCCATCTTGTTTATAGCGACGATTATGTCAACTCCGGCTGCCTTTGCGTGGTTGATAGCCTCGATGGTCTGCGGCATGATTCCGTCATCCGCCGCAACAACGAGAACTGCGATATCCGTAGCCTGCGCGCCGCGCGCTCTCATCGAGGTGAACGCCGCATGGCCGGGGGTATCGAGGAAAGTTATCTTCTGACCGTTGAGGTCAACTCTGTATGCACCGATGTGCTGGGTGATGCCGCCCGCCTCTGTCGCGGTGACATCGGTGTGGCGTATAGCATCGAGAAGCGAGGTCTTGCCGTGGTCAACGTGACCCATGACAACAACGACCGGGTCTCTCGGAGAAAGATCCTCTGCGGAGTCGTCGGAATCGTCGATTATTCTGTCCTCTATAGTGACAACGACTTCCTTTTCGGCCTTTGCGCCGAGCTCGGTCGCGACTATCGCGGCGGTGTCGTAGTCTATAACCTGGTTGACGGTAGCCATAACGCCGAGGGAGAACAGCTTCTTGACGACTTCAGCCGCGGTCATTTTGAGCATGGCGGCGAGGTCGGAGACAACTATCTCATCGGGTATTTTTACGACTATCTGCGGCTTCTTCGCGCGTTCTGCCGCTATACGGGCAAGGCGCTGAGCCTCGGTCTCGCGGCGCGAGGACCGCATGCCCTGCTTGCGGTACTGCGTGGAGCGCTGCTTGAGCTTCTGCTTATGAACCGACTTGTCGCTCTGCATGCCGTTGTTGGCGGGAGCAATATTCTCATAGCGCTCGTTGTACTTGTCGAGCTCGACATTGCCCGCTCTCGTGTCAACGGTTCTGCGCTCGCCCTTTGTGCGCGACTGCATCGGCTTGTTATCATTCTTCTTTTTGGGTCTGTCCTCTGCCGGCTTCGCCGCCTGCTCCTGCGCCTTTGCGGCGGGTTTCGCGGCCTTTGCGGCGGGCTTTGCATCCTTTGCGGGAGCAGACTTCTGCGCGGGCTTCGCCGCGGCTTCTTTCTGCTCGCTCTTCTGTTCGGTTGCCGGAGCCTCCTTCTTTGCGGGGGCTTCCTTTTTGCTCTTGAGAGCAAAATATTCATCGAAGCTGTCGACCGCGTTCTCCTTGGTCACGGTGTCGAACAGCAGATCAAGCTCGTCGGATTCAAGAGCCGTCATCGAGGATTTTTTCGCGCCGCCGAAGTTCTTTTCGATGAGCTCGGTGACGTAATTTGTCTTGACGTCCAGATCCTTTGCAACGTCACGGACGCGATATTTGGCATTTATCATACATTATCCTCCCCATAGGCGATGTTAAGTATTGTTTGTATGCGGGACGCGAGTCCCCGGTCGTCGACCGTAAGCACGGCGGAGCGCAGCGAAGTTGCATGCCCTATCTCCTGCATGGTGTATCCGGTCTTTATAAGCGGAACTGAGCGTCCCTCGCTGCTGCACGCGCGTTCAAACTCTTCGCAGAGCCGCTCGGACGCATCGGACGAGAGCAGGCACAGTCTTGCATGACCGTGCTTTATCGCCGTCTGCGCTGCGTCGTGGCCGCAGCTGAGCTTTCCCGCTCTGCGGCAGATGCCGAGCATGGAAAGAGCCTTGTCATTCTCCACTTTCGTCCATCTCCTTTTCCATCAGGTCGTAGACCTCCTGAGGAATCTCGCAGTTGAACTCGCGCTCAAAGCGGTGGGACTTTATTGCCTTTTTAAGGCAGTCTGCGCTGCGGCAGACATAAGCGCCCCTGCCGGGCTTTCTCCCCGTAAGATCGAGCGAAACTTCGCCCTCCGGGCTGCGAACCACTCTGACGAGCTCTTTTTTCGGCTTCATCTCGTTGCAGCCGTTGCATCTGCGCAGCGGTATCTTCTTCTGCTTCACACCGCTCACCTGCCTTTCAAAAGTAATAAGTCTTTATATATCGAAGTTTATTGTCGGCTCTTCAATGCCGCTCTCGGGCTTTATGTCGATCTTCCAGCCGGTGAGCTTGGCGGCAAGGCGGGCGTTCTGACCCTTGTTGCCGATAGCGAGGGAGAGCTGGCTGTCCGGCACTCTGACGCGGCAGACCTTCTCTTCGCCCTCTTCGACCGTGACGTCAACGACATCGGCGGGAGCAAGTGCCGCCGCGATAAACTCCTCGGGCACATCGCTGTATTTGACTATATCTATCTTCTCGCCGCCGAGCAGGTCGACTATCTTGCCGACACGCGCGCCGCGCGGACCGATGCATGCGCCGACAGGATCGACATCCGGGTCTGCGCTGTAAACTGCCATCTTCGTTCTGGAGCCCGCCTCTCTGGCGACCGCCTTTATCTCAACGGTTCCGTCGAATATCTCGGGAACTTCCTCTTCAAACAGTCTTCTGACAAGACCGGGATGGGTTCTCGAAATTGTCGCGCGGGTATTCTTATCTGTGCTGCGAACGCCGGCGACATAGACTTTGATAATATCGTTGGGCTGAAGCACCTCGTCGGGGAGCTGCTCGCTCTTGTAGAGCACGGCTTCGGTCTTGCCAAGGCTGACAACCGCATCGCCCGACTCGGGGATAACGCGCTGGACGGTGACGGTGATAATCTCCTGATTGTGGCTCTCAAGCTCGCTGCGGAGCTGACCCTGCTCTGCCTCGCGGATAGCCTGGCGGAGCATATGCTTGCCCTTTTCGGCGGTTATTCTGCTGACCTTTGCGGTCTCGACGGGAATCTCAACGATATCGCCGGGCATTGCGCCCTTCTTATACTGCTGAGCCTGCTCGACGAGCAGATCGGTGTCGGGATCGGATATCTCGGACACAACGGTCTTGCGCAGATAAACGCGGAACTCGCCCTTGTCGGCGTCAACATCGCAGAAGACGATGTCCTTGTTGTTATATTCCTTTTTCAGCGCGCCGATGAGGACATTCTGGATGCTCTCGCACATCGCGTCAACGGTGACGCCGGTGTCCTTGCTGAGCAGTTTCACGGCTTCGAAGAACTCCTTGTTCTTCTTGCTTTCCTCGTTTCTTTCTTTTTTATTCATTTTCCAAATCAATCCTTTTAAGTGAATTTTTTATTTCAAACGGCGCACGGCGCGCCGGGGATAGCGCTTTCAGGCGCAGAATCATTTAATAGATGCGCCAATCGGCATGCATCTTTAACCTCTCAGTCTCGGCTTCGCCGATTCGGCTCCCCTGCAGGGAAGCCAAAATTGGGCGATGATGTAAGTCATATATAGCCGAACGGGCACGGTTCTCACAACGCAGCTATGCGCGATTTTATTCGTCATCAAATTTAATCAGGGTAGATGACGAAAGAATTTTGTGTGAGACAAGGCGCACGATTCTGAACCACGGGCGGATGATATCCGCCCCTACAGCGGTCACCGAACGGGCACGGTTCTCACAACGCAGCTATGCGCGATTTTACTCGTCGTCAAATTTAATCAGGGTAGATGACGAAAGAATTTTGTGTGAGACAAGGCGCACGATTCTGAACCACGGGCGGATGATATCCGCCCCTACAGCGGTCACCGAACGGGCACGGTTCTCACAACGCAGCTATGCGCGATTTTACTCGTCGTCAAATTTAATCAGGGTAGATGACGAAAGAATTTTGTGTGAGACAAGGCGCACGGTTCTGTGAATGAAGGAGCGTACTCTTGTACGTGACTGAATTCACAGGTTCGTGCAACGCAGTATCGCGCGAAATTACTCGTCATCGGCATAGAAATCATCTAGCTTTACCGAACTGACCTCTTTCTTTTCAAAGCATATTCCGCTGCCGTCTTCGCGGGTGACGGTTATCATGCCGTTGTCGTAGCTTTCAAGAGTGCCTTTGAAATCGCGCTCGCCGTCGCGGGGACGAATGAGGCGAACCATGACGGGCGAGCCGATATATTTTTTGAAATGCTCGTCGCGGGTGAGCTGGCGCTCGACTCCGGGGGACGAGACCTCAAGATAATAGCTCTGCTCTATCGGGTCGGCTTCGTCGAGAGGGCCGTCAACAGCGCGGCTGAAATTCTCGCAGTCGGTTATACCGACGCCGCCCTCCTTGTCTATATATATTCTGAGATACCAGGAAACTCCCTCTTTCTGGAATCGGATATCCCAGATCGAAAGCCCCAGCTGTTCAGCGACGGGAGCAGCTATCTCCCACACGGCGGCTACGGTGTTGCCGCCCTTGCCTTTGCCTGCCACAGACACATCTCCTTTTTCAAAAAGTCCCTAACATAAAGGAAAGAGCGGGTCACCCCACTCTTTCGTCAAGTTTACATTCCTACAGTAAATATTCTAACACATAAGCCCCGCAATATCAAGGCTTTTTTCAAATATTTACGCTTTGCATAAACGCGAATCAATATTTGACAAGGTATCTGTCGATCTCCCACTGAGAGACTCTTGCGCGGTAGCTTCTCCACTCCTCGCGCTTGGCTTCAAGATATTTGTTGAAAACATGGTCGCCGAGCACCTCTTTCATGAACGGGCTTGCGGCGAAGAGCTTTGTCGCCTCTTCGAGGGACTTGGGCAGGGAGTGTATTCCCGCCGCGGCACGCTCGTCCGCAGTCATGTCATAGACATTGGCGTCAGTCGGCGCGGGAACGGGCAGGTCGCGCTCGATGCCGTCGAGACCGGCGGCGAGGCAGGAAGCCATCTCAAGATAGGGGTTGCACGCCGGGTCGGGGCTGCGTATCTCAATACGGGTGCCGAAGCCGCGCGCCGAGGGAATACGGATAAGCGGGCTGCGGTTCTGAGCCGACCAGGCAACATATACGGGAGCCTCATAGCCGGGCACGAGGCGTTTATAAGAATTGACAAGGGGATTGAGCACGAGGGTCATCGGGCGGATATGCTCGAGCACGCCGGCGATGAAGCTGTATGCGGTCTTGCTGAGATTGAGGCTGTCGCTCTCGTCGCAGAAAGCGTTTTCGCCCGCCTTGAACAGCGAGATGTTCGTATGCATGCCCGAGCCGCTGATGCCGTAAATGGGCTTGGGCATGAAGGTCGCATGAAGTCCGTGCGACTGGGCGATGCTCTTGACGACATACTTGAAAGTCATGACATTGTCCGCGGCGGTCAGAACCTCGTCGTATTTGAAATCTATCTCATGCTGAGCCTCGGCGACCTCGTGGTGGGACGCTTCTATTTCAAAACCCATCTCTTCGAGTGCGAGGCAGATGTCGCGGCGGCAGTTCTCGCCGCGGTCAACGGGGCCGAGGTCGAAGTAGCCGCCCTGGTCGTGAGTCTGGGTTGTGGGCTTGCCGTTTTCGTCGATATGAAACAGGAAGAATTCGCACTCCGGGCCGACGTTGCACGAATAGCCCATGTCCGCCGCTTTCTTTATCGCGCGGCGCAGGACATAGCGCGGGTCGCCCTCAAAGGGAGTACCGTCCGAGCAATAGACGTCGCATATAAGGCGCGCGACCTTGTGATCCTCGGAGGTGCGCCACGGGAAGATAACAAAGGTATCGAGATCGGGATGCAGATACATGTCCGATTCCTCTATACGCACGAAGCCCTCAATCGAAGAGCCGTCAAACATGCACTTGTTGTTGAGCGCCTTTTCAAGCTGGCTGCGGGTTATCGCGACATTCTTGAGCGAGCCGAGAATATCGGTAAACTGCAGGCGGATAAAGCTGACATTTTCTTCGTCCGCTATCCTCAATATATCTTCCTTTGTGTATTTCATAAGCGACCGCCTTTCGGGCATTTTAATGTTGCGGCAGGTACCGCAGCTGATTTTCATTATATCAGCTTTTTTACTATTGTCAAGGCGCGCCGGAGTGCTATAATATAATGTAAAGACAGCAAGGAGGCTTCAGCTATGATCATAGATATGCACACCCACTGTTTCCCCGACCCGCTCGCGAAAAAGGCTATGCCGATGCTCGCCATGCGCTCGGGCAACCCTTGTCCGGCATTCGACGGCACGGCGTCGGGACTCAGAGAGAGCGTCACTTCCGGCGGCGCTAACAAGGCAGCGGTGCTCAATATCGCAACAAACGCGCATCAGCAGACGAAGGTCAACGACTTTGCAATCTCCCTGCTCGGCGACAGCGTTCTCATCCCATTCGGCAGCGTCCATTTCGAGAGCCCGGACGCGCTGAGCGAGCTCGACAGGCTGCATGACGCGGGAATAAAGGGAATCAAGCTGCACCCCGACTATCAGGGCTTCTTCGCGGACGATGAGAGGATGTTCCCGATATACGAAAAGATAGGCTCGCTCGGCATGATAACGGTATTTCACGCAGGGGTCGACATCGGAGTTCCCGACCCCGTTCACTGCACTCCGCAGATGCTCAAAAAGATACTTCCGCGCTTCGGCGGCGCGCCCGTCATAGCCGCGCACATGGGCGGATTCCTGCTCTGGCGTGAGGCGGCGGAGCTGCTCGGCGGAACGGAAATATATATCGACACCGCATTTTCGTCCGGTTCGGTGCCGCCGCCGTGGGCGAGAGAGAGCATTGCGGCGTTCGGCGCGGATCATGTCCTCTTCGGCTCGGACAATCCGTGGAGCGCGACCGGGCGTGAACTCGCCTTTGTCCGCTCGCTCGGTTTGTCAGAAGAAGAAACCGAGCTCATCCTCGGCAAAAACGCCGAAAGGCTGCTCGGTCTTTGAGTCATTTTAATATTATATCTTTCACATCGGCAAGAGTATCGACTATCCAGTCTGCTCCTGCCGTTTTGAATTCATTTTCGTCGCCGTAGCCGCCCTCGAGCACGCCGATGCATTTGAGTCCAACGCCGTGCGCGCCGTCGATATCAAAGCTCCTATCCCCAACCATAACGGCATCCGCGAGATTATCTACTCCGAGACCGTTGACCGCGCGGGAGATTATAACGGTCTTGTCCGCGTGCGGCTCGCCGAACGTTGCACCGGAGACGAAGTCGAACAGGTCGGATATCCCGAAATGCTCGAGTATACGATTTATAAAAAGCTCCGGCTTCGAAGAGCCGACAGCCGTTTTCACTCCTGCCGCTTTCAGCTCGCGCAGGGTCGAAAGCGTGCTCGGGAAGAATTCGAGTTCATATATGCCCTTTGTCGAATAGTATTCGCGGTATTTTTCAACCGCCTCGTGGCAGCGTTCGCTGTCGAGTCCGCACTTGACGGAAAAGCTCGTCTCAAGCGGAGGGCCTATAAAATATTTCAGCGTCTCGCTGTCAAGCTCCGGCTCGCCCATGCTGCGCAGGGCATACTGCACGGAGGCAAACACGCCCGCGCCCGTATCGGCAAGCGTGCCGTCAAAATCAAAAATTGCATAACGGAACATGGTTCTACCTCTTTCGGTTTGATAGAGCTATGATAACATAAAACATTTTGATTTACAACCGAGTTGGCGTGTGATATAATTTTAAGTTATAAAGGTTATATATACTTATAATCCGTCTCTAATCCGTCTCCGGAAAGGAAGTAGAAAAATATGGAATACCGTTTTTCCGATAAAATAGCGTCGCTCAAGCCCTCCGCTATCAGAGAGGTGCTCAAGGCGACAAGCGTGCCGGGCATGATACCGTTCGCCGCAGGCAACCCCGCTCCCGACGCATTTCCCGTCGCCGAGGTTCAGGAGATAGCCGCAGATATGCTCAAGAACCGCCCGATAGACGCGCTCCAGTACGGTGTGACCGAGGGCTACCCCGAGCTTATCAGCCTGATAAAAACAAGAATGAAATCAAAATACGGCATTGGCCGCGACTTTGATTCGATTATAATCACGAGCGGCGCGCAGCAGGTCATGGATCTTTCGACCAAAGTTCTCTGCAACGAGGGCGATGTCGTTATCTGCGAGAGCCCGTCGTTCATCGGCTCGCTCAACTGCTTCCGCTCATATAACGCGAAGCTCGTCGGCGTGCCCGTCGATGCGGACGGCATGAATATCGAGGCTCTCGAAAAGGCTCTTGACGAGAACCCGAACGCCAAAATGATATATACTATTCCGAACTTCCAGAATCCCGCAGGCGTTACAATGTCGCTCGAGAAGCGCCGCAAGCTCTATGAGCTCGCAAAGGCGCACAATGTTATGATTCTTGAGGACAACCCCTACGGCGATCTGCGCGTTGCGGGCGAAGATGTTCCGAATATAAAGAGCTTCGACGAGGACGGAATCGTCATTTACTCCGGCTCGTTCTCGAAGATTCTCGCGCCCGGCATCCGTATCGGCTTCACGGTCGCTCCCGCTCCTGTAGTCGCGAAGATGACCGTCGGCAAGCAGGCGGTCGATGTTCACACGACCCAGCTGATGCAGATGATAGTCGCCGAGTGGATGAAGAGATACGATGTTGACGAGCATATCGAGAAGATAAGAAAGATATACCGCAGAAAGCTCAATCTCATGTGCGATATGATAGACAGCGAGCTTGGCGACGCGGTCAGCTATGTCCGTCCCGAGGGCGGTCTGTTCATCTGGTGCGAGCTGCCCGAGGATGTTGACGCGCTTGAATTCGTCAAAAAATCCGCAGAGAACATGGTCGCGCTCGTCCCCGGCACCGCGTTTTTGACCGATGTCAACGGAAAGAGCAACGCCGTCAGATTTAATTTCTCGACCCCAGCGGACGATAAAATTGTCGAGGGCATGAAGATTCTCGGCAGGGTGCTCAAAGAAATGAGAGGAGAATAGCATATATGGAAAATCAGACTCCCGAACGCCGCCAGCGCGTTCTCAGCGCAATCCAGCCGACTGCGATTCCGACTCTCGGCAACTATCTCGGTGCTCTGCGCAACTGGAAAGCGATGAGCGACGACTACGACTGCGTCTACGCCGTTGCCGACCTGCACGCGATAACCGTCAGACAGGATCCCGCGACTCTCAGACGCCAGACCATGGAGGCTTTTGCGCTCCTGCTCTCGATAGGACTCGACCCGGATAAGAACGTCGTGTTCGTCCAGAGCCATGTCAATACCCACGCCCAGCTCGCGTGGATTCTCGACTGCTACACCCAGTTCGGCGAGGCTTCGAGAATGACCCAGTTCAAAGACAAATCCCAGAAGCACGCGGACAATGTCAATGTCGGCCTCTTCGCCTACCCCGTGCTCATGGCTGCGGACATCCTGCTCTATCAGGCAAACTATGTGCCCATCGGCGAGGATCAGAAGCAGCATCTTGAGATAACCCGCAACATAGCCGAGCGCTTCAACGGCATATACGGCAACACGTTCACTATCCCCGAGCCATTTATCGGCAAGGTCGGCGCGAGAATAATGTCGCTGCAGAACCCGAATCAGAAGATGTCGAAATCCGACCCGAACCCGAAGGCATCAGTCTCCATTCTCGACGAGCCCTCGGTTATTATGAAGAAGTTCAAGAGCGCAGTCACGGACTCCGAAGCTGTTGTCAGATACGGCGAGGGCAAGGACGGCATCAACAACCTGATGTCCATTTATTCCTGCTGCACCGGAGCTTCGTTCGACGAGATCGAGCGTGAGTTCGAGGGCAAGGGCTACGGCGACTTCAAAACAAAAGTCGGCGAAGCCGTTATAGAAGAGCTCACCCCCGTGCGCGAGAACTTCAACCGCATCGTAAACGACAAGGCATATCTCACCGAATGCATGGCAAAGGGCACCGAGACTGCGCAGCGCATCTCCGAGCGCACGCTCAACAAGGTCATGAAAAAGGTCGGTTTCCTGCTCAAGTAAACAAATTCCACCAAAAAGAGCGTCCTTCGGGGCGCTTCTTTTGTTACTTTCCAAGAAGTTGCATATTTTTTGAATATATCTCTTGATTTTCTGAATAATCGTTGTATAATATGTGCATACGATGAATGCGGAGGTATTTAACATGAAAGAGATAAAAAAAGTTGTGCTCGCCTATTCCGGCGGACTTGACACATCGATAATAATCCCGTGGCTCAAAGAGAACTACAACAACTGCGAGGTCGTTGCCGTTTCCGCCGATGTCGGTCAGGGCACGGAGCTCGACGGACTCGAGGAGAAGGCTCTCAAGACCGGCGCTTCCAAGCTCTATATTGAGGATCTTAAAAAGGAGTTCGTTGAGGACTACATCTTCCCGACACTCAAAGCCGGCGCCGTATACGAGCGCGACTATCTGCTCGGCACCTCGTTTGCCCGCCCGATAATCGCGAAGAGACTCGTTGAGATAGCCAAGGCCGAGGGCGCAGACGCTATCTGCCACGGCTGCACAGGCAAGGGCAACGATCAGGTGCGTTTCGAGCTTGCGATAAAGGCTTTCGCGCCCGACATGCAGATAATCGCTCCCTGGCGTATCTGGAACATCAAATCCCGTGAGGAGGAGATCGAATACGCCGAGGCTCACAATATCCCGCTCAAGATAAACCGCGAGACTAACTATTCAAAGGACAAGAACCTCTGGCACCTTTCGCACGAGGGTCTCGACCTTGAAGACCCCGCGAACGAGCCGCAGTATAACAAGCCCGGCTTCCTTGAAATCGGTCAGTCCCCCGAGCAGGCTCCCGACAAGCCGACCTATATCACAATAAGCTTCGAAAAGGGCGTTCCCGTTGCCGTTGACGGCGAGAAGATGGACGGCGTTACCATGATCGAGAAGCTCAACAAGATCGGCGGCGAAAACGGCGTCGGACTTGCGGATATCGTCGAGAACCGCCTTGTCGGCATGAAGTCAAGGGGCGTTTATGAGAATCCCGCAGGCTCAATTCTCTACAGGGCTCACGAAGTTCTCGAGACTCTGACCCTCGACAGGGACACCATGCACTACAAAGAGCAGGTCGCTCTGCGCTATGCCGAGCTCGTCTATTTCGGCCAGTGGTTCACTCCCCTCAGGGAGGCTCTCGCCGCTTTCGTTGACAAGACTCAGGAGCGCGTCACCGGCGATGTCAAGCTCAAGCTCTACAAGGGCAACATAATAAACGCGGGCACCACCTCGCCCTATTCACTCTACAGCGAAGCTTTCGCGACCTTTGACGAGGACGATGTCTACGATCAGAAGGACGCAACAGGCTTCATCAACCTCTTCGGTCTGCCGATAAAGGTCAAGGCCATTCTCGACGCCGAGAGAGAGGCAAAGGCATGAAGCTCTGGGCGGGACGCTTCAGCAAAGAAGCCGATAAAAAGACCAACGATTTCAACTCCTCGATAAAAACGGACAGCCGCATGTTCAACGAGGATATCGACGGCAGCATCGCCCACGCATCGATGCTCGCCGCAAAAGGGATAATCTCCGAGGAGGACTGCAAGAAGATTCTTGCGGGACTCTCGGACATCCGAAACGACATTATCTCGGGCGAGCTGATGATAGACCCCGACGCCGAGGATATCCACACCTTTATCGAAGGCGAGCTTACCTCGAGAATCGGCGACGCGGGCAAGAGACTCCACACCGGGCGCAGCAGAAACGACCAGGTTGCCGTTGACATCAGGCTCTATCTTAAAAAAGACGTGCCGCAGGTCACGGGTCTCATAAACGGACTTATTGACGCTCTCGACAGCAAGGCTAAAGAGTACGCCCACTGCATCATGCCGGGCTACACTCATCTTCAGCGCGCTCAGCCGATAACCTTTGCGGCGCACATCGGCGCATATATCGAGATGCTCCGCCGCGACCTCGGACGCTTTGAGGACGCCGCGGGCAGGATGAACTACTCCCCGCTCGGCTCGGGTGCGCTCGCGGGAACGACATATCCCATCGACCGCGCCATGACCGCACAGGCGCTCGGGTTCGACGGCTATATGCCCAACACCCTTGACAGTGTATCGGACAGGGACTTCTGCCTCGAGCTGCTCAGCGCGTGCTCGATACTCATGGTTCACATCTCGCGCCTGTGCGAAGAGATAATCATGTGGTGCTCATGGGAGTTCAAATTCGCCGAGCTTGACGACGCTTTTTCGACCGGTTCGAGCATCATGCCGCAGAAGAAGAACCCCGATCTCGCGGAGCTCGCGCGCGGCAAGGCAGGGCGCGTTATAGGCGACCTCTGCGGACTGCTCACGACGATGAAAGGTCTGCCGCTTGCATACAACAAAGATATGCAGGAGGACAAGGACGCAATTTTCGACGGCATGGACACAGTCAAGATGTGCCTGACGGCTCTGACTCCGATGATAGCGACGATGAAGATGATTCCCGAGAACATGAGAAAGGCGGCCGCCGGCGGATTCATAAACGCTACAGACTGCGCCGACTTCCTCGTCTCAAAGGGACTGCCCTTCCGCGATGCATACAAAGCGACGGGCGAGCTCGTTGCACTCTGCATCAAAAAAGGTACGACGCTCGAAGAGCTGCCGATAGACGAATACAAAAGCATCTGCCCACTTTTCGACGAGGGCGTGTACGACGCGATAAACCTCGAGAACTGCGTAACAAGGCGCGGAATGTAAAAATTAAATCAACAGCCGGAGTTTTGGTTCTTCGGCTGTTTTATTTTTGTGCCGCTGATTCAAGCTCTTATTTCATACGGTCGTAAGAATATAGAACGATGCAAAAACAAACTAATATGGAGAATTGAATAAAGCCGAAACAAAAACACTCTCCGGTTGATATCAGGGAGTGTTATTGTTATAATCAAATCAGGTAACTTTGAACATTTGCGAGGGAAGATACAAAATGACGGGAATATATGATTGCTTCGGGTATGGTCCGGGATATGATATCTCTTTTGAAGAAAGGTACAAATTGATCAGAAAAGCGGGATTTGATTGTGTAATGTTATGGTGGAGCAATCAGTTTGGCAGAGGAGACGGTTATCAGGAGGATGTAAGACTGGCTCGAAGTGCAGGTCTATTTGTAGAAAATATCCATGCGCCTGTGCATGAACAGAATAATCTGTCACTGGATAATTTGAGCGGAGAAAGCGTATTTCAAAGCTATCTGCAATGTGTAGCGGATTGCTGTGAATATGATATACCAACCGTGGTGATACATTTGCCGAATGACAATAATCCTTTGAATCAAATAGGAATCAGACGGCTGGCAGAACTTATAAACAAGGCAGAACAAAAGAATATTCATATTGCTTTTGAAAATTTAAGCAACATTAAAAATTTAAAAACAGCTTTAAATAAATTTACTTCAAATAATGTAGGCTATTGTTATGACAGTTGTCATCATATAAATTATGCACCGGATGAAGATTTGTTAGGAATGTATGGAAACCGGCTGATAGCAATTCATTTACATGATAACGGCGGCAGCCACAATCAACATCAGTTACCGTTCGACGGCAATATTAACTGGAATACAGTTATGGCGAAAATTGCCTGTACGGGATACCGGGGAGCTACAACTTTGGAACCAATGAATTGGAATTATTCTCATTTAAACATTTGTCAGCTTTTGGAACTGGCTTATGAAAGAGCGACCAGACTTGATTACCTGCGAAGATAACGGAGACAGAGTAGTTCAAACAGATTTCTGATTGATTCCGATTTCAATGAATACATCATACAAAAACAGACCGGGTCTCCCCGGTCTGCTGTTGTTTTATTCTATTTATGCGGGCTGAGGGAAGTATTTTCCGATAAGCTCCAGCAGCTGCTGGAACGCATCGTAGTACCCCTGGGCGCCGACGCACTCATAGAGCGCATCGCTTATAAATTTGCTTATCGCCTCGCCGACCGCGCTCAGTTTCTCTTCATTCTCGTTCGGAGCCTCGCGCTCGCCGATTTTTATCAATATATTTTCGAGCCTCTGCTGCGCGTGCTCGGTCGCCTCAGGGTCGACCACGGTGTTGTCGAGCATCGCGTTGCACTCTTCGAGCGCCGCGTCAAGCTCCGCCGCATCTTCCGCGGAGAGCGTGCTTCTGTCGATCTCCTGCGCCGGTTTCATCAGATTGTTCACTAAATCTTTCGTATTCCTGCCGATGTTGAACTGCGGGAACCTGTCGGGCATGGAATAGACATCCTTGAACTCAGGATTCGTCAGCAGCTCGGTCGCAAGCTTCATTATGACATCGTTGGAGCCGGTCTTTTCGTGATCCTGGCCCTTGAAATAGAAGGTGTGGTCGGGAAGCAGACCCACCGACGCGTCAACAACGCCGTCGGGCGAAAGATGATTGTGCGCCTTGTTCTTGCAGTGAGTGCCCTGCTGGACATAGCCCTCGCCGAAGGTCTCGCCTATCTTCGCGAATTTCGCACCCATCGAGGTCGACTCCGTGTGGATTATTCCGTCCGCATTGCTCTTGTCATATGAGGGCACCAGGCAATAGAGCTGATAGTCATAGTCAACTATATCAAAGACCTCAGCTCCGGCGGCGCGCATCTTTTCGATATTCGCAAATCTGTTGACCTGCGCGCGGTGATATGCTTCAACCTGTCTGCGCATCTCCGCATTCTCTTCTCCGGGCAGGACGCGCGCCACGGCTTCGTCATAGTATGCCTCGGGCACGAGCGACCACATCGTGGTGCAGTTGCGAAGAATAACATTCGTCAGCCCGTCAACCGTCGCGTCGAGCGTATCGAGCAAAATTTGCTTGGGTATCATTCTTATAACGGCGTTGAGCAGATAGCCCTCCGCTCCACCGACAAGATTCGGCAGCAGGTTCTTGTAGAGCATCTCGTCCGAGGTGCTGAGCTTGCCGAGATAGATATCGCCGACTATATTCGATCCGTCGAGCGCGGGGACGATATACGCCACGCGGTCGAGGCTAGGATAGAGCTCCGGATAGCGGTCGAACAGACTGTTTGCGATAGTGCCGCCGAGGCTTATTGCCACAACATTTATCTTGTCGTGACCCGTCTCACGCTTTATCTGACCGATGAAATTATAGAGCTCATCGGTTATCTCGCTGTTGTTGCCGAACGAATTGTAGGCGAAATAATAGAGATGATCCTCGCCTGCGACTTTCGAGAAGCCGTCTATCGGCACGTTGCCGTATATCTCCTCTTTGTCTTCGTCGGAACATTTTGCAACGCTCTGCGGATATTTCTTGACTCTGACATCATAGACATTCTTGCCGTTCGAGTCAAAGGCGTTGACATAGAGCGTGCCCTCGAGCGTCTTTCTGAACGACTCGACAAAGCCGTCATCGCGCTGGGTGACGAGCATCTTGACGAGCGGCCAGAGCAGATTTTTTATAATATATTTAGTATTGGCGTATATCGGCCAGCCGGTTATCTGCTTGCCGTCCTCGTCGACTGCTATCTCGTCGTTCTCATAAAGATAGGTCTTTGACTGGCCTATGCCGTGGATAACGACCGTCGGGCTGTATTCGCAGGTTCCGCCGCATTCGGTCAGAGCGCCGAGCTTTTTCGCCTTCGCGGGCTCTGTTTTTTCGCTTTTCTGAGTGAGCGCCGCAGCGAGTCCCGATTCGTCGGCGGACGACACGGTTTCATGCTTTGCGCCATCGTAGGATGCGGCGGATATGCCGGTCGAGAAAACAAGAGCCGCGCAGAGTATCAGCGCCGCTATTCTCCTGACTGACTTCATTTTAAAACACCGTCCTTTAAAAAGATACGGCGAACTCCGAAGATGGGGTTCGCCGTAAATAAAACTTCAGATCAGATAACGGAAGCTATGAATTTGATAAGGAACTTGATAACCACGCGGGCAACATCGGAATAGCCCTGGCTGCCTATCGTCTTGAGGGCGATGAGGCTGAGCACGCAACAGACCTTCTCGAGCGCATATGCCGCCTTGGAAGTCTCCTTTGCAGGCTCGCGCTGACCGAGCTCGACGAGGATATTCGTCAGTCTCTCTTTCGCGGCGTCCGCCTTTGCGGGGTCGGCTATAGTCATGTTGAGTGCATCTTCTCCCTGCGCGATAGCGGCGTCAAGCTCGGCTATCTGCTCGGCACTCGGACGCTCCTCTGCGGGCATCTCATCGATTTTCGCTCTGTAAGCCTTTGCATCGGGCAGGAGCCAGCGTCTTATTTCCTTCGTGCGGCAGGTGCCGTTATACTGCGGCCAAACATCGGGCTTGGAGTGGACATCCTTGAGCTCTGAGTCTGTAAACAGCGCACAGGCGAGGGTCAGAACAACGTCGTTGTTTCCTGCCTCGTGGTGCTGGCCGATGAATATCCATGTGTTGTCCGGGAGAACTGCCGTGGAGGCATCTATCGAGCCGTCAACGGACATATAACCTCTCTTTGCGGGCTTGTAGCTGTCGGGCAGCTTCTGTCCGGGGGCGGCGCCTGTTGCGCCCATGGTGGTCGAGGAGAGCTGGATGATACCGTCGGAGTTGGTGTCAAGCGCGCTCTTGATGATGCTGAAGTAGCTGTATTCGATATCGCCAAAAGCGAGGTTCGCGCCGGCTATCGAATCTATCTTAACGCCCGCCGCGTGAGCCGCGAGGACATTCTTTCTGAGGTTGAGCTGAGCCTGATGATAGCGGTCGGTCTTCGCCTTGAGGACTGCGTGATCCTTGTCGGTCAGATACTTTTCGCACAGAGCGTCATATCTGTCGGACGGGACAAGCGCCCAGAACTGCGGGCAGTTTATGAGCAGAGTCTCGGAAAGGCCGTCCATGGCGGCGGTCAGGGTGTCTCTGAACACCTGGCGCGGGATTATTCTGATAACAAGATTGAGAAGATAGCCGAGGGAGGCGGTGTCGCTGCTCTCCGCGATTATTCTCGGGATATACTCATGATAGAGGAACTCGTCGTCGATTCTGAAGCCTGCTTCACCTCTGGTGAGGAAGTCGGCGATTATCTCGGAGCCGTCGGTTGCGGCAACGGCGTTGACGACCTGGTTGATATCTTTGTAGCCGTAGGCGTCAAGATATGCGGTGAAGATAGTTCCGCCGAGGCTGACGTTGAGAAGATTTACCTTGTCGTGTCCGGTCGCCTTCTTGACCTGCTGGATATATTCGTTGAGGTTCGCGGCGGAGTCCATGGGGCTGCCGACGAGGTTGAATGTAAAGAAATAGACATGATCCTCGCCGATGATATTTGTCAGCTTCTGCATGGGAATCATTCTGTATGCCCAATCTCTCCTGTCCTTATCCATATCGGCGAGAGAACCGTACTTCTCGGTCTTGAGATTGTTTATCGGCTTGCCCTCATTGTCGCACTTCTGTATGGAGAAGAGCTCGCAGACAGTCTCATAGACTGCCTTGGGGAAGCCGCTGTCCGTCTGGGTGGCGAGCATTTTTACAAGAGGCCACGCGAGCTTTTTGAGGATGACGGTGACAAGATTATCCGTATCAAGGATAAGCAACGTTCCGCCGATGCGGTCGCCGTCCTTGTTGAGCACGGGCTCGTCGTTCTCGTCATAGAGATATGTGGGCGAGTGGTTGATGCCGGGGACCACCACGACGGGCGCATGTCCGCAGTCGCCGTTATGGCAGTTTGCATGGGTTCCGCTCTCTTCTGCGGCGTCGGCAAGCGTATCAACAGCCTTTGCTATCGACGCATCGGACGATGCGGACGCGGGGGCTGCAGAGGCGCAGGTAAACGCCGAGAAAGCCATGATGAGCGCGAGCACAAGGGCTACGGTCGATTTCATCTTCTTCATAGTTTTTCTCCTGTTCTTGATATGTATTATCTTATTCCTTACAATCGGCAAATTGAGGGTGTTCGGGCATGGTGAACACGTCTATCGGCTCATCGGAAGAGGCTATCTTCGCGACGAGGTCGAGCAGATTTTTATTATCGGCGGCCTGTTCGTGCTCCATATTATAATAGAACCATGTCCTGTCCGGCACGGCGGCAGACGCCGCATTGATGTCCGAGCGCGGGGATATGAAATCAACAGGTTCGCCGCGCCCCGGGCTGAGCGTCCGTCCGGGCGGCGCACACTGCGCGCCCATCGACGCCGAATATGTCGGAACTATTGTGTCTGAAGTCAGACTGTCGGATGCCGCTATCGGCGCTAACCGCTTGCCGCAGCCGCAGATATTATAAAATTCAACCGAGCGCTCCTGTTCGCGCCGGACGAGCTCTTTTATATTCCGCCTGACCTGCCAGTGGCGGTCGGTCACGGCGCGCATTGCATCATGCGCGGAGTCGCCGAGATACTTGTCGCGAAGCGCGGGATAGCGCTCCGAGGGGATTATCCCCCACATCGCAGAGCTGTTGACAACAACGCTCTCGCACGCCGCCCGAACCAGCGCTCTGACTGCGCCGTCCGCGACTTTCTTTGGCATCATATGCATAAGTTTCGATACTTTTTCCGCCTCGCGCCGGCTCAGAAGCATTTCGAGCAGCGCATCGCAGTCGTCTGTATTGATATCCCCTGCGACAAGGTCTGCGGCGATATCCGAGCCGTCATACGCCGGGACAACGCCGATAACGCGCTTGACATCCTGATCCGCGCCGTACAGCTCGAAGTACATTTCCGCTACGGTCGCGCCCATGCTCACGGGAATCAGATCGACCTTTTCGCACTGCCTCTGTTCTTTGACCATTGCGATAAATTCGCGCAGCAGACGGGCATTTTCGTCCGCCCTGCCGAAGATATCATACGCGAAAAAATAAAGATTCTCTTCGCCGATAATATCGGCGAGCGCATTGAGGGGCACCATCTTATATATGTATCTCTTCTCGCCGGCGGTGCATTCGCCGACGGGACGATAATAGCCGACAACCTCGGCTCTGACTTTTCTCATGGAGTCGGGCGTGCAGCTGAGCGGTTCGAGCATCGCGCGCACTGCCTTGTCGAGCGCCGCAGTAAAGCCGCAGTCGCGCCGAAGAAGCATCATTCGTGCGGCTGACGGGGCGACCGACTTGACGAGCGCGTCTATATCCGGATCAAACGGCCAGAGATTGCGAAGCTTTTCGCCGTTTTCGTCCGTCTCTATCACCCGCGACTGCCCTATGCCCGGTATTATTATGCACGGACGGTATCCGTGCGCTGATTCTGAGTTCATGTGAGTTTCCACCGTTCTCATTAGGTACAGAATATGATAGCATATATTTGGGTAAATTTCAATAGAAATAAGTCTTTGACGGATAAATATTTATTAATACTTGCCGAGAAACGATTGACATATCACTCAGGTTTTGATAATTTATAGATGTGACAAAACGCAAACGGAGGTCGTTTTATGCAGTATATCGAAATTCTGAAAAAATCTATATTATTAATGCGCCGCCTTGCCGCTCTCACGCTCGCGGCGTTTATGACTTTTCTCTCCGTCCTGACTCTCGGGATCGACGCGCTCTCCGCGGGCAAGAGACACCCCGAGGTGTCAAAGGTCAATGTATTGCTCATCGGCGCGGCGGAGCGCTCGCAGGGCATCACGACGGACGGGAAATATTATTATTTCAGCTCGAAATGGGGGCTGACGAAATCCGAGCTTGACGGCAAGACCCGCGTCAAATCGAACCCCCTCGCCATTCCGCAGCAGCTCAAGGACGGCTACGGTCTCGCACACATCGGCGGCATCAGCTACTCGAAAGCCGACAACTGCATCTACGCCGGACTCGAGGACAGCAAGGTCTGGAAATATCCCGTCGTCGCGGTATACGACGCGGACACACTGAAATTCACCGGCAGATATTATATTCTCGACAACACCCGACATACGCGCGGACTGCCGTGGGTCGCGGTCGACAACGACAACGGTCTGCTCATCGCCCTCGACCACTCAAAGAACGCGAACGAGCTGATTTTCTATGACATAGCGGACAATATGAAATATGTCAAGACAGTAAAGCTCAGCGAGACGGTCAAAAGCATTCAGGGCGCGGAGATGTACAAAGGCATGCTCTACGCCGCGACAAACGACGACACTCAGGCAATATATAAAATCGATCCCGTCAGCGGCGAGGTTTCAAAATATTTCGACCGCAACCTGACCAAAGGCAGCGAGGGCGAGGGCATCACGGCGCTCGAGACTGAGGACGGCGCAGTGTTCCACGCGATAGACATGGGTCCGCTGTTCATCAATGCCTTTATCCGCAGCTACGCGCCGGTTGAAGAGGGATAAATAAAAAGCCGAACATTATATAAAAAAAGTGCAGCCCGGTTATCCCGCAGCTGCACTTTTTGCTTTTTATTTAATACACGACCGCATCGTCGGCGGTAAAGCCGCCGAGCGAATTTTCTTTCACCTGGATACACAC
Organism: bacterium; assembly: GCA_963592475.1. Classification (GTDB taxonomy): domain Bacteria; phylum Bacillota; class Clostridia; order Oscillospirales; family Acutalibacteraceae; genus CAG-177. The sequence continues at coordinate 13,220 of CAVAWW010000018.1, read as the reverse complement.
AAAAGTTATCCCGGAATCCGCCGCGGCAGCAAATATTTTATAGTGCCTGCGATGGTGCTGATAGTCGCGGCGTTTGCCGTCGGCAAAAAGATAGAGGACAGGGAGGGCAAAAAGATATGACGGAAGTTCAGTCGGCTGTAACAATAGGCGCAGTTGTTCTCGGCACGATAGCGACAAGATTTCTGCCGTTTTTAGTGTTCCCCAAAGGCAAGACTCTGCCGAAATTCGTTCAGCATCTCGGCAAGGTGCTCCCCTGCGCCGCCATCGGTCTGCTCGTCGTTTATTGCTTCAAGGATGTCGCCTCAAGCGGGACATACGGCATACCGGAGATTCTGTCGGTGCTGCTGATAATTGTACTGCATAAATGGAAGAAGAACACGCTGCTGAGCATCGGCGGCGGCACGGCGCTCTATATGCTACTCGTGCAGACGGTGTTCAAATAATCAGGTGCGCCACTGGTATTTTTGAAGATCGACTCTGCCGGATTCATCGAACTCCACGCCCTCCTCTTCGAGGAGGGTCTTTTGCATATCCTCGCCGCCGAACGCGAACGCGGAGGAAGTCTCACCGAGGCGGTTTACTACCCTGTGGCACGGGATAATGCCCGGCTCGGGGTTGACATGCAGAGCATAGCCGACAACGCGCGACCAGCGCGGATTGCCGGCGAGAGTCGCTATTTGTCCATAGGTTGCAACGCAGCCGCGCGGGATTTTTCGGACAACATCGTATATTAATTCGAATGTGGTTTTCATCTCAATCACCAAAGATTATTTTAACTTATTCTACGCCTGAAATGCAATAAAAAAAGACGATGACAGCAAAAGCTGTTACCGTCTCTGAAAAGAAAACAGCCTTCCTATTGGAAAGCTGAATTCACAAATGTCGGCGTCGACTTATCTTCCCGGGAGGCTGCCCTCCGAGTATTGTCAGCACGAGTGAGCTTAACTACCGTGTTCGGAATGGGAACGGGTGGACCCTCATCGTTATAGGCACCGACTTCGGAGCGATTTTTGTATGACCGCTCTCTCAAGTGCTCGACTATAATACAACATCCCGCGACAAAAGTCAAGGGCTTTTTTCAAACTTTTTTAAAAAATCTTAAACTTTTTTGCACACCTCGGTTATCTCGCCGATATAAATGCGGTGATAGTCGCCGTTATGGTAGTTTTTCTCTATCTCGGGCACCAAAAACTTCGACGGATCCATATCGGCAAAAGCTATCTTTTTGCAGGCTATAATTAAATTCGCCTCTTCAAACGCCACGCTCCCACCGAGCTCTACAGCACTCAAGCTGCATTCTTTAGCCTTGTCGTAGTCGCGCCCGCTCTTTGCGCCGCAAAAAGATAGCGCCTTTTTATATTCGCCGCCAAAAAACGAGAGCGTAAAATCGCCGTACTTCTCCATGAATTCATATGTGTATCTCTGCGGGCGCACGAAGGCCGTGACAACATCCTTGCCCCACAGCTCGCCTATCATGCCCCAGCTGACGGTCATGGTATTATAATCACCCGCTTTGCCGGCGGTGAGCAGCGCCCAATCGTCCCTGATAAGGCGCGTGAAACTGTCTTTTATATCGCAGATATCAATTTTTTCAAAGCTCATGGCAAATACCCCTTTTCTCGCTTGATTCTTCTCTGTAATTGACCGAAGTTTAGAAATATGTTATACTTATGTTATAATTACAAATAATAGAAATTCAATTAACATAAACGGCGCGTTCAGAAAAGTCTGCGGTTCCCGCACATATATTATATGCCGCTTTTTGTGCAATGCAAGATTTTTCTTTGCGGCGCCGGATGAAAGAGAAAGGAATTGATGTTATGCCGGAGCAGAACATACCGGAGATCAAGGGAAGTCTCAGAGACTTCATGCTCAAAGTTCCCGAGCCGATTTACCGCTGCAGCGGAATCAAAATACTCGGCAGGCGAATTAAGTCGGTGCTTTTTTCGACCGACGCGAGCATCATCAGAAACACTAACGCGGACGCGGTCATCGCAGTCTATCCGTTCACCCCTCAGCCCGTGATAACCCAGGCTGTCATGGTGGCAGCGGATGTGCCGGTCTTTGTCGGAGTCGGCGGAGGACTGACGCAGGGTCACAGAGTAGTCAACCTCGCCCTGCACGCAGAATTTCAGGGCGCGATAGGCGTTGTTGTCAACGCGCCGACGAGAAACGAGACGATAAAAGAGCTGCACAGAACTATAGACGTGCCGATAGTTGTCACCGTGCTCAGCGAGGACGAGGATATTCAGGGGCGCATCGACGCGGGCGTCAGCATCCTGAACATATCAGCAGCCGGCAGAACGCCGCAGGTCGTGCGCAGCATCAGGGAGCGCTTCCCGGATATCCCGATAATCGCGACAGGCGGTCCGACGGAGGAGAGCATAATCGCCACCGTCGAAGCGGGAGCGAACGCAATAACCTGGACTCCCCCATCAAACGGCGATGTGTTCAAAGACATTATGGACAAGTACCGCCACGGCGAACCCCACCCGGATTTTTAATCGAATCAGCCGCCCGGAGAGATACTTCGGGCGGCTTTTCGCAGGCTGTTGACTTTTCCGGGCGTGGTGATATAATGAGCACGAAAACAAACAGGGAGGTAACAGTTATGGATATTTTCGAACTCATTCTGCTCTGCGCCCTTGCGGCGGTATTCTATGTCTGCGCTCTGCTCCTTTGTGGCGGCAGGATATCGCTCATTCACAGCTATCAGCGCAAAAATGTCAGCGAAGAAAACGCCGGCGCTTATGCAAAGCTCTATGCATTGGTCATGTTTTTTGTCGGCAGCGGACTGCTCGCCGCCGGTGCAATAAATTATATCACGCACGCGGCTTGGGGCTTCATCGCTCTCGGCGTATGCTTTGTTGCGGCAATCGCCACCGCAATAACCGCTCAGCTGAAATACAATGTTGCCGAATAACAACTGACCGCCAATATAACAGTAAAAACCGCCGTCGGAGCTTATACCTCCGGCGGCGATATTTTTATATTATTTTGCTTTTAATCGGCGGAGAATGCTTTCAACGCGGTCGCGCATACAACACCGGCATTAACTTCAGCCTTATTTTATCAGCAGTCTCTTTACTTTTATCTCGCCGTCAGATACTTCGCCCATGCCGAGGAATTCGTTCCCCGGCGCAATGACGCGCACAAGCTCGTTTTCCTGCGGGGCTTTGAGATAGAGCCGCTCAAGGCTCAGCTCGCCGCCGTTTTTGAATCTCCGCGCCTGCGGCTCGGTGACGGTCACGAATCTGTAAGAGTCGAGAGCCTGCTCGATCGGAATAATTTTTTCTTCGATTTTGCCGCTCTGCGCGAGTTCCGCGAGCTCATCGAGGGTTATGCATCCGTCTATCGGGAATCCGTTTGCCTTTGTGCGGCGCAGCGCCGTCATAACAGCTCCGCAGCCGAGCTTTTCGCCGATATCGGCGACGAGCGAGCGAATATATGTGCCCGCCGAGCACTCGACGAATATTGTGTATTCGCCGTTTTTTTCGTCGCAGTCAACAAGTGATATTGAAGAAATATTAACAGTCCTGCTCTCGCGCTCGACTTCTATCCCCTGCCGCGCGAGCTTATATAACCTCACGCCGTTTTGCGAGATGGCGGAATACATCGGCGGCACCTGCTCTATCGTGCCCGAAAAGCTCTGCAATGCGGATTCAAAATCCGCGCGCGAGGCGTTTACCTCCCGCGTTTCGAGCACTTCGCCGGTGATATCGAGCGTGTCGGTAACGGTGCCGAGCTTTAAAGATGCGATATACGCCTTGTCGTGCGACGGGAGCAGCTCGCAAAAGCGGGTCGCTCCGCCGAGCAGAACGGGCAGAACGCCTGTCGCCATGGGGTCGAGCGTCCCGGTGTGCCCGGTCTTTTTGACGCCCGTCATTCGGCGGACACGCGCCGCCGCAACGAACGAGGTCATGCCCTCGGGCTTGTCAATGAGCAGAATCCCTGTCATGTTTTTCTCCGTTTTCAGTCGTTTATCATTGCGTCATAGAGCCTGTCGCAGCAGTGGTCGTCTCTGTAGAGGAAGAAATCCTTCATGCGCGAGGCATAGGGCTCCTGCGGGGCAAAGCCGTTGTTTATATATTCTTCGAGGTGGTCGAGCAGAGTGTCCGCATCCTGCGAGAACGGTCCGAAGCCGTTTTCGAGCGGCAGGTCGAGCTGCCTGTAGTTATGCGACACGCCCGCTAAGAACAGCTCATAGTCCGGCACGAAATAGAGCACGGGGCAGTTGAGATAGACGGAATCGAAAACTATCGAAGAATAGTCCGTTATCATCAGTCTGTACTCATCTATATTCGTATCGAAATTGTCCGTGCAGACTCTGTCGTTCTTTATATCAAACAGATGGTTGTAGCATTTGAATATCGGGTGGTTCTTGAAGTCGAGATAGAGATCGTTTTTCTCGAGCATGTCGTGCAGTCTCTCGGAATTGAGGAACGCCGAGACCTGCTTGAAGAAATCGGACTCCATGAACACCTCGGGCAATACTTCGCGCTCGTTGTTGACAAGCGCACCGATAAGGTTGCTGCGCCACGAGGGCGAAAACACAATTCTATTCTTCTTTTTGCCGCTGGGCTCCATGCTGTCATATCGCGGCATGCAGCTCTTTATCAGCTCGCGCTCCGCAAAGCCGTAGTTCTTTTGGAAGTTCTCTATCTCGAAGCCGCTCGAAACGACAACTCTGTCTATCGAGCAATGCTCCTTGTCATAGAGGCTTCTGAGTGACGCGTGGAGTATGCCGTGCTGGAGATAGACCAGCTCGAATTTTACAAGGTCGGCATACCAGCGGGTCGGACCCGCTCCGAAAGGCGAGACATTCGAGAGATTTGAGAACGATGTGATTATCTTGTCGCAGTTGAAATACAGCTGCTTGTGAAGCTTCGAGTGGAACATCACGACATTCTTTTTCTCCTCGGGAGTGAAGCGCTCGTCGAGCTTGCCGCGGTCGCAGTCGTTGAGGATATAATAGCGCTTAACGCCGTCTTTTTTGGAAAAATCGTGCTTGAACTGATCGTATGCGTTGTCAAACACGCCGTATCGGTCAAGATAGAGCCATATGGGGCCGCTGCCTTTAAAAGTCAGCGCAAGCAGGCGGTTATACACTATCCTCGGATTCTTCAAGCCGAAGTAGAGCATATTGTAAAACGCCACGAGCAGTTTATAAAACGCGTTGTTGAGAGCCGGAGACGAAGAGATAGTGAACACTCCGTTTTTCTCCTTATAGCGTCTTCCGTCTCTGAAGAATATTTTCCGTCCCTTGTCCTGAGTCAGCGGAACATGGGGGCCGAAATAATAAGAGAGCTTGTAAGTATAGCCGCAGGTCTCGACCTCGAGCTCGAATTTTTTTGTCTTTGTGACATCGATATCAAAGCGCAGACGCCAGAATGTGGCGGTCTTTATCCCCGCGCGGTAATATTCGTAGTTCGAGTGAGTCAGTTCAATTTCCTCGCGCGCGCCGTCTTTTATTATAAACACGCGCGGCTTTTCGACATAGTCAAATATGACGCACTTCAAAAATGCGTCCACACGCAGAGTGTCGCCGAACACCTTGAACGAGTTGACGACTATCGGCACCTTGTCGGTGCTGTAAACTTCCTCGCCGTCATAGAGCACGCGCAGATGTCTTTTGTCAGCCGCGACGCTCAGCTTGTCGCAGCCCTTTATCTTGAGCAGAAAATGCTTGTGATAGAGATCCATATATGGGTGGTTGAGAATGACGCTGTCATCGACTCTGTCAAGCAGGGCGTTTATCCTGCCGACAGCCCTGTCGAACTCGTCTTTCGGATAGCTATAGGGCAGCAGGATATCCTGCGTGCTCTTCCAGTTGACATCGTTAAGATAGAGCGACTGAAGATAAGACGGGACATGACCCTCGTATCTGCCGAACATCTCCTCCCACATAGCCATGGTGTTTTCAAAGATATAATAGGCGTAGCCCTTTTTGCCCGTTGTGCTGCCGGGGCGGCGCAGATAGAGATATTCCGGGCGGCTGCAGAAGCCGATTTTGAGCTTGTCGCTGAGAACATCAAAGCAGTATTTCTGATCCTCATGGAATGCGAGCGAAGTGTCGAAAAGAACATTCTTCCCCTCGCCGAGGTTTTTGACGCAGATGTTCATCGTCGTCTGCGTTATATAGCAATATTCCGGATCCTCAAGGTCATAGACGCCCGTCTTTTTGAGGAGCTTGTATCTGTAGTGCAGGGCGAACTTCTGCTCGCCGTAATACGGAACTATCTTGTAGGTCACAAGATCGATCTCGTCAAAGTGCCTGTCGAAGAAATCGGCGACTGTCTTGAGCGTATTGTCGGTGAGCGTATCGTCGGAGTCGAGATAGGTTATATACTGACCCTGCGCGTGCTCGATACCGAAATTTCTCGTTGCCGAAACGCCGCCGTTTTCGAGCGAGAACACCTTGAAGATATCATGTTTTTCGGCATATTCCTTGCATATGCCGAGACTGCCGTCCTTTGAGCCGTCGTCTATCAGCAGAACTTCGAGTTCGTCCTTGCTTATGGTCTGCCGTAGAAGGCTGTCAAGGCACGAAGCGAGATAGTCCTCGCAGTTATAGACGGGGACGATGACGGACATCCTGTACTTAAACATCTTATACTCCTCACATCAGAATATACAAAAATTGCCTGTATATTTTATCACATTTCGCGGTCTCTTTCAACCGTTTGAATCGAGCCATGCGTTCGCCGTCCGTGCGACGCCGTTCAATGCGTGCTCGCCGAACGGATCGTCTATGCCCGCGGCGGCGCAGAGCTCCTTGAAGCTCTTCTTTCCGCCGAAGGACACAAAGCGCAGATACCTCTGCCACGCGTCTTTATAGTCTTTCTGACTCAGCGACCAGAATTCGAGCGCCGCAGTCTGTGCGAGGCAGTAGTCGATATAATAGAACGGATAGAGATAGATGTGCAGCTGTCTCTGCCAGCCGTGGCCGTTCGAATAGAAATCGACATCGCCGAAGTCCATATACGGGCGGTATTTGAGCTCGAGCTCGAGCCACTTTTCGTTTCTCTCAGCGGGAGTCAGCTCCGGCGAGTCATAGACAATGTGCTGGAACTCGTCGACCATCGTGCCGTAGGGCAAAAAGACCAGCGCGCTCTCGAGATGCACAAAGCGCGAGCGCACGGCATCCGAGCCGTAAAACAGCTCGTGCCACGGCCACGCAAAGAACTCCATGGACATCGAATGAACTTCGCACGACTCCATAGTCGGGCTTATCTGATCGCAAAGCTCCATTTTGTCTCTGACGCTGTAATAGGCGAATGCGTGACCCGCCTCGTGGGTGAGCACATCGACATCGCCCGAAGTGCCGTTGAAATTCGAAAAGATGAACGGCGACTGGTATTCGAGTATCTCCGTGCAGTAGCCGCCCGCAGCCTTGCCCTTTGCGCTCAGGACATCCATGAGGGCGTTGTCATACATGAAGTTTATGAACTCCCCTGTCTCGGGGCTCATCTGCTCATACATTTTCTTTCCCGCGGCGAGGATATCCTCGGACGAGCCGTCGGGCTTCGGGTTGCCCTCTTTAAACGCAAACGGGTCGTCGTATATTTTCATGTCGTCTATGCCGATGCGCTTTTTCTGCATATCTTTCAAACGGCAGACGACCGGCACTATGTCGCGCACGATGCGCAAGCGGAACGCCGAAACATCTTTCGCGTCATAGCAGTTGCGCGTCTGGCGGCAATATGCAAGCTCGGTGAATGTATTGAAGCCGAGCTTTTTTGCAATGCGGGTGCGGCATTTTACAAGGCTGTCAAAAATCCTGTCGAGCTCGTCGGCATGAGCCATATAGAACCCGCTCTCCGCCTCGTATGCCGCGCGGCGAACGTCGCGCTCGGCGTTTTCTTTATATGCGCCGAGCTGGGAGAGGCTCAGTTTTTCGCCGTTGAAATCTATCTGCGCCGAGGCTATCAGCTTCTGATATTCGCTCGAAAGCTTGTTTTCCTCCTGCAAATCGGGGATTATCTCGGGCGAGAAGCATCTGCGCGAAAGCTCCGCGTTGACGAACATCAGCTTGCCGTATTTCTCTTCAAGCTGCGCGCGAAGCGGGCTTCCGAGCATCGCCTCGGTGAACTTCTGCTCGCTCTGTTCAATAAGCGGGGCATTTTCGTCGTTGAAGTCGTTCTCTTTCTCATAGAACTCATCGAGGGTGTTGACGGTGTGGCGGATATAGGCTATCGTGCTCATCGTCTGAACATGGGAGATTATTTTTTCACGCTCTGCAAAGGCTTTCTCCGCCTCTTCGAGAGTCTTTGCCGCGCCAAGGCGTTCCGCCGCCGCATCGAGCGCTTCGGTCGCCGCTTTAACATCTATTCTCTCATATGGCATATCGCAGAATTTCATATCAATTCCTCCGTTAGGGTTATTTGACGCTTATCTCATAGAAAACGACCGTGTCGGGGTCGGTTGCGTTTTTGAGCACGAGCTCGCCGCAGCCGCGGCAAAGCGCATGACCCATCTGAATATAATACTGCGCATATTGACCCTCCGATATATAATTTCCTACATATGGATTATATAGTCCGTGACGCTTTGTGTCAATCCCGCGATTGATTTATACCCGCGCGCATGGTATTATATACTAAACTATACTAAACAAAAATAAAAACAGGTGATACTATGTTCAATCCGGAAAAATATACTCCCCCGAAATTCGACCGCGAACCGTTTATATCCTTCCCCGATGTAACAACCGAAAAAGCCGGGGACGGCTACATCCCGGAGAATTTCTACGCGACTACGATATACCCCGAATATTTCAAGATAAACGGCGAGTGGAAGATGCTCACGGGCAGCCGCATGGACTGCTCCGTCGTGATAAAAGACGGCATGCCATTCAGGAGGGAAAGAAGACCATAGCTAAAAATGTTATTACTTATACAGATGATGCCGCAGCATCATGAAACAAGTGTAATAAAATAGGTAAGTTAATGAGTTCAGGTAGTTTGAGATTTAAAGGATTGAGAGTGGGCGGCTTCTATTCTCAATCTAGACTTATACGTTCGTTTTTCTATCAGTGAGGGAATGTGCATGAAACTGTTATCAAAAGAAGAGATAAGTACGATTAAAGAATTCTTAAAAGCTTCTATTCCTGAGTATATCCTTACATATAGTGACGGGCAAATTGACCTTTTGGACTGTTATGAGGTGACATTTACTTTTGCCAATGAGCTATTAAGAGGAAGAAAGATAAATCCAAACGCATCACCATGGGGCGATGCCCAAAGTGTAATATTTGATTCCTACTATGCTAGGTTATTATCAAATATCCGAAGTTCTAATTTAAGTACAAATATCAACAATTACTGCAATTTATCCTTAGAGGTTCTGGACATTTTTAAGGCTCATCTTGTGTAGACACATTTTGAGGAATGTATCAGGAAGCATTGCAGTGGATACAGGCTACTTGCCAAGGATATCAATAAAGCACTACACACAAACAGCGCGCATGGTATTATATACTAAACTATACTAAACAAAAATAAAAACAGGTGATACTATGTTCAATCCGGAAAAATATACTCCCCCGAAATTCGACCGCGAACCGTTTATATCCTTCCCCGATGTAACAACCGAAAAAGCCGGGGACGGCTACATCCCGGAGAATTTCTACGCGACTACGATATACCCCGAATATTTCAAGATAAACGGCGAGTGGAAGATGCTCACGGGCAGCCGCATGGACTGCTCCGTCGTGATAAAAGACGGCATGCCCTACGCCGTCGAGATGAGGAATATAAAGAAAGGTGACGAGGTCGTTGTCAACCGCACGGACGACGGCAGAGACGGCATCTTCGTCCACGCGGGCGGCTTCTCCGCTCCGGAGAACAGCGTCGATCAGGCGTTCGCGTTCAGGATGGGACAGAGCCGCGAGACTTCGTATTCCCGCGACTACGACCGCCTCTATGATATTCTGCGCCACGACCGCGACCACGGCAAGATAGTCTGGGTGCTGGGTCCCGCCTGCGTGTTCGACCACGACTCCCGCGCCGCCATGGAGTCGCTCATCAACAACGGCTACTGCGACGCGCTCTTTGCGGGCAACGCCCTCGCGACGCACGACCTCGAGGGCGATCTGTTCCACACCGGGCTCGGGCAGGACATATACACAAAGCACAATGTCCCGAACGGACACTACCATCACCTGCACACGATAAACCTTGTCCGCAAAGCGGGCGGGATAAAGAACTATGTCGAGCAGAACAACGTCCGCACGGGCATCATGCAGGCGCTCGTCAGGAACAATATTCCCTATGTGCTCGCGGGCTCCATCCGCGACGACGGTCCTCTTCCCGATGTGATACCGAATGTATACGACGCGCAGGACGCCATGCGCAAGCACACGAGCGAGGCGACGACGGTAATCGCCCTCGCCACTCAGCTGCACACGATAGCGACGGGCAACATGACCCCGTCATATCAGGTGGTGGACGGCGTTGTCAGACCCGTATATTTCTATGTTGTCGATGTGTCGGAGTTCGCCGTCAACAAGCTCAAGGACAGAGGAAGCCTGAGCATCACGGGCGTTGTGACGAACATCCAGGATTTCATCGTCAACGCCGAGCGCAATCTTATCGGCAGGGATGGGAAATAAAATAGCAAAGCAGGATTGGACGGTGAAAAAAGATGAAGCGTTTATCACTTTTTTCGATAGTTTCATTATTTATAATTTTCTTTGTTATGCTCATCTCAATATCATTGATAGGTTCCGGCACAGCAGTCACTTCATATGAGGGGTTTGCGCTGGACTCAAACGAGAATTTATATTTGGGCGAATACGGAAAAATCAATGTATATAAAGAAAGCTCTTTGCTATATTCCGTTGACGCGCACACGTCAAGAGCCTATGCTTTCACTATTCAAAATGATGAAATTTTGATATCAACTGCCGCGACCGTTTATATCACTGATCTAAGCGGAAATGTTATCAACAGCTATAAAGATACGGATACCTCACTGTTCAATGAACTCAAAAGGAACAAGGACTCTTTCTCATTGAACGGCAGCACCTACAAAATGCAAAAAAACTTTGGCAGAAGCAGAATAGTAAAAGACGACGGCAAAGTGATATATCAAATGCCGATTCTCGATTACATAGTTAAAATAGGAATTTTGATTTCAATGTTGTGGCTGGCGGTACTTACAATATATTTGGTTATCAGTTTTCGCAAAAAGCCGAACATAGCAAATCACAAGAAGGATGATTGACCTTTGATTAAGAAAAAAATTGCCGAACTTTTTGAAAAAATCAAGAAAACAAAAACATCTACTAAAATTATGATACTGCTTCCTGTCATATCGATGCTGATATCTACTACGGCACCATTCATTCCGGGACTTCTGGAAAACAGGATAGCATTTCATGCCGTGTCGTTGTTCGCTTTGTCTTTGATAGTTCTGTTTATGATTTTGTTAAGTATAAAAGTTAAAAAGCAGCCATGGCGCGGTATACTGTGTTTTTTCACAATATGTATCGGCATTTTGTTCTATATAATCTTTATAGGGTACACAGCACTTTTGGATAACAGCACTCTATCATAATGAATATTTAAAATCAGGCGTATACAAGAACATTTGGAGTAAAAAAATGATGACGGATTATAAAGAATTGTATCTTTTATATTGTGCAAATTTATGTGCAGATTCAAATAATTACACTACAAAAGAAGGTGTTAAACGGCATAATGCCGCAATGAAGCAGCTGAGTAAATTGTTTCATCAAATCGAAGATGAGCCGGACAAATCATTTTTGTTAGAATTATTAGCGACGGGAAATGACCAAACCAAAGCTCTTGTCGCGGCGCACTGTTTAGGATTCGGCGTATATGTTTCAGAAGCCAAAAAAGTTTTGTCATCATTAGCAAAAAATAAGACTAACCCCATTTTAGCTTTTGAAGCGCAGACAACATTAGATGTGTGGAAACGGCAAGGCTATTTAAAGTTTTAATACAATGTATTGGCAAACATCACCTAATGTCGATTCAGAGTCATTTGGTGCAGGACTCGTATCTATGATAAAACCTGCACAGCGGGAGGAAGTTAGAATTACGGTATATAAGCAAGACCGTAAATTCTAATTCTTCGGAAGCAAAAAATCATGATTTTTCTGTCGGTGATACATTTTTTAAGGGCGATGTTGAATTTAGAACAGCATGTTTTCACTGCCCCAACTGCCAGCTTGACATTTCAATTGAAGAAATGAAGAAATATGAAAAGCTGTTTCAAAAGAACATCAAATGAATGCCATGGCACCAACGGCGTCGCAAAAACAACCATGTTTATTATACGGGAAAGGATATCAATGAATAAGAAGTACAAAAGGGATCCAAAAGGTTTGGCACTGCTGCTATCGATATGTCTTGCAATTCTTCTTATCGCAATCGCAGTAATAATCAGGTTTTATTCAATACGCGTGCTGCTGACGGCGCTGGTATGCGCAATAATCCCGTTTGCTTTTATAACGATTTATACGATAATGGGCGCAGGAGATTATATTGAAATACACGACGATTTTTTCGTTTTCAAGCAGGGACGCAGTTCTCCCCGAAAAGTTTATTGGAAGGAGATTTCCGGTCTCGCTTTTTCGGGAAACAAACACTTCCTGCCATTCAGCGTAATGAATGTGTTCGAGGAAACCGGCAATATGGAGCCGCAGACTATCGTGTTATTGGATTCAACATACGAACAATACAAGAAAATGTGGGAAGATATGATTTTGTCTTATACAAAATCGCAGCCCGAATCTCACAATGTCGATGCAAAATTCGGGGAGTTTTTAAGTTTGTAAAAAAATCCACAGTATAATAGAATGGTATTCAATTAATTTGGCTTACCGCGATTTTCAGCCTATCCAAATTCGGAAAGCCCGGGTCTTTTAAACGCTCAAAATAAAAATACGAAAAACTTCAATTTTTTCTTGACAAAGGCGAGTCTCTTTGCTATAATCTCTCTTGCAGTTGCGGATGTAGCTCATCCGGTAGAGCGCCACCTTGCCAAGGTGGAGGTAGCGAGTTCGAGCCTCGTCATCCGCTCCATAAACAGTCTTTGTCTTTGACGAAGGCTGTTTTTATTTTTATCAAAGTCGCAGTACAAAAAGCAAAAAGCAAAATAAAAAAGAAAAAGCACCTGCAAAAGCAAGTGCCTTTTCTGGAGCTACTGGCCGGACTCGAACCGGCGACCTGCTGATTACGAATCAGCTGCTC
>CAVAWW010000017.1:0-38298 GCA_963592475.1 bacterium | reverse complement strand
TGTGTGGTAACTACATTCTACACTATAGTTAGCGTGTTGTCTCTCTTCTTTTTTTTGCGGTGTTGCACTTCAAATTATAATCTGCCCAGCTCCCCTTACACAGGGGAGCCTTGAGCCCGTACGATAACAGACTTTTTCGACAGACTGAGAAATCCTACCCGTTGCGGGTAGGATTTTTGTCTTTATTCGTAGAGCGGGTGCTTTGCGCAGATCTCCGCAACTCCGGCGCGGATGGCGTCGGCACTGTTTTCGAAGTCGGTTGCCGCGAGGTAGACGAACTCTGCGATTTTGTCCATGTCGCTCTTGTCAAGTCCTCTTGTCGTGGCGGCAGCCGTTCCGAGGCGAAGACCGCTCGTGACAAACGGCTTTTCGGGGTCGTTGGGTATGGCGTTTTTATTAGCCGTGATGTTGACTTCGTCAAGTCTCTTCTCGAGATCCTTGCCCGTTACGCCGAGCGAGCGCAGGTCGAGGAGTATGAGGTGGTTGTCGGTGCCGCCGGAGACGAGGTTGACTCCGCGTTTTTTAAGAGCCTCGGCAAGAGCCTTGCAGTTGTTGAGAAGTCTCTGCTGATAGTCCTTGAACTCCGGCTTGAGCGCCTCGCCGAAGCAGACCGCCTTGCCCGCGATAACGTGCATGAGCGGGCCGCCCTGGTTGCCGGGGAAAATTGATTTGTTTATCGCCGCGCCGAGCTCAGCCTTGGAGAGGATAAGTCCGCCGCGGGGGCCTCTGAGGGTCTTGTGCGTGGTCGTCGTCACAACATCGGCGTAGGGCACGGGTGAGGGATGCAGCCCCGCCGCGACGAGTCCCGCGATGTGAGCCATGTCTACCATGAAATATGCGCCGACAGATTTCGCTATCGCGCCGATGCGCTCGAAGTCGATAACACGCGGATATGCGGACGCGCCCGCGACGATAAGCTTCGGGCAGACTTCTTTTGCGGTCTTTTCGAGCTCGTCATAGTCGATATAGCCGTCGTCATTCACGCCGTAGGGAACGAATTTGTAGAGCTTGCCGCTCGCGTTGACGGGCGAGCCGTGGGTCAGATGTCCGCCGTGGGCGAGGCTCATGCCCATGACAGTGTCGCCTGGATTTATGAGCGCGGAATATGCCGCCATGTTTGCCTGCGCACCAGAGTGCGGCTGAACGTTGGCGCAGTCCGCGCCGAAGAGCTCTTTTGCGCGCTCAATGGCGAGATTTTCGACGATGTCAACATATTCGCAGCCGCCGTAATAGCGCTTGCCGGGATAGCCCTCGGCGTATTTGTTGGTCAGCACGCTGCCCATCGCCGCCATGACTGCGGGGGAGACGAAGTTCTCCGAGGCGATAAGCTCGATGTTGCGCCTCTGTCTGCCGAGCTCGAGATCCATGGCGTTCGCCACTTCCGGGTCATACTGTGCGACGAGCTTGGCGCTGTCAAAAAAATCAGGATACATTTTGATTTCCTCCTTCTGAAAAAATCGAAACAAAGATTGAAACAATGATACCATATCCGTTCATATAAAGTCAAAGCCAAACGGAATAACGCCGCCGATTTATGCAAACAGACGGAATGAATCAAAATAAGCCTTGTATTTATGTCAATAATACTGTATAATGATTTAGCGTAACATTTTTGTTAAAAGGAGCTGAAGCAATGGATCCCATTAAAGTGGATTTTTCGAAAAAAGGCGGCCCCAAGGAGATAGTGATACCTCCCGATAAAGCGGCGCTCAAAATAGTCCTGAGCGTGCTGTGCTCTATCGTTACCGCGGGCATCGCATTTTATATAATGCTGCCGCCGCTCAACTTCAAGGCGTATGAGTTCTACGGCTTCCTCGCGATAATCGTCGCGTCATATGCGCTGTTCTCGGCGATTTTCACCGGCGTGTTCTCGAAGCCCGAATATCTGCCCTATTTCAAGCGTCAGATGATAGTCCCCGGCGTTATCGTCGGCGTCATCGCGCTCACAGTCGGTATCGGCTATCTCGTCTCGAGCCCGTTCTTCAGAGCGTCGTCTTACAGTCAGATAATCGATGTCCGCACGGACAGCAACTTCGCTGATGAGATTGACAAGCAGGACGCGGAGTCCTTCAGCAATATCCCGAAGCTCGATGAGGGTGTCGCGGCTACCCTCGCTCCCAGAGCGCTCGGTAAACTCGCGGAAAAAGGCTATGTCTCGCAGTTCTCGGTCTATCCGCTCTATACGCAGATAAACTACAAGGGCACGCCCGTCAGGGTCGTTCCGCTCCAGTATTCAAATATCATCAAGTGGCTCACCAACCGCTCCGAGGGTCTCCCCGGATATATCGTAATCGATATGGCGAACGAGGTCACCACCCTCAAGGAGCTCGATTCGGGCATCAAGTATTCGCCCGCCGAGCACTTCGGCAGACTTCTCAAGCGCCATCTGAGAATGAAGTATCCCACCTATATGTTCGGCTCGAGTTCGTTTGAAATCGACGACGAGGGCAATCCCTATTGGATCTGCGCGCGAGTTGACAAGACCATCGGTCTGTTCGGCGGAACCGATGTCAAGGGAATCGTGATAGTCAACGCGATTGACGGCAAGTGCGAATATGTGCCGATTGAGACCGTCAAGAACGATGCCAAGTATCAGTGGATCGACAGAGTCTATGACTCCGACCTTCTCGTCGAGCAGTACAACTACTACGGCAGATATCAGAAGGGCTTCTGGAACTCGATTCTCGGCCAGGAAGATGTCTATGTCACTACTGAAGACTACAGCTACATCGCTCAGAATGACGATGTCTATATGTACACGGGCGTTACATCCGTCACCAACGACCAGTCAATAACCGGCTTTATAATGATAAACCAGCGCACCAAAGAGGCTGTTTATTATTCGGTCGCGGGCGCAAAGGAGCAGTCGGCGCAGGCTTCCGCAGAGGGTCTCGATGAGATCAAGGCGGCAGGCTACACGGCAACGTTTCCGCTGCTGCTCAATATCGACGGCGAGCCGACCTACTTCATGGCTCTCAAGGACGTCAGAGACGACGGCTCTCAGATTATTCAGAGCTACGCGCTCATCAACGTCAAGCAGTACACGAAGATAAAGGTCTACGGCAAGACCCTTGCCGAGTGCCTTGCGAAGTATGTCGACCAGCTCAAGGCAAACGGCATCAATGTCGATATCGATGCGAACCAGGTCGTCGATCCTGCGGATAACCCCGACGCGCAGGGTGATTCGGAGACAAAGGTGCAGACCGTCAACGGCAAGATAGCCGATATCCGCACCCAGGTTATCTCGGGCGAGACATATTATTATATCAAGCTCGAGGGCGGCGATGTCTATTATTCAATAGCCGCTTCCAAGTCGACAACCGCCGTTATCCTCAACAGAAACGACACTGTCACGATTCGCTTCAATGCCGGCGAGGGTGCAATAATCCCCGCAAGCGAGCTTGAAAAAGCGAAATAAAATAAAACAACAACGCCGCCGCAGATATTCTCTGCGGCGGCGTTTAGTGTTTGGATTTATTTATCGCTTTTTTTGAAGACCTTTCTCCCGCAGATTACGGCGAAAGTGAGATATGAAATTACATATCCTATAAACTCAAAGATGTGTATATATTTGTTTGTTATAAGATAACCCAATAAATACAGCACCATAAACAGCAGCACGACTGCGCCTGAGATAAACATTCCTTTTGCTTCGGCTCCTTTTCTGAGCAGGAAAAAGAGTGCAATCACTGAAACGGCAACAAATGCAAGACTGAAAAAGTGGTATATTATTTCAGAGCCGGTAACCCCGATATCCACGCCGAGCTTGCCGAAAAAGCCTGTCACAGCTTCGCGAACCACGGTGGGTGGGTATGAATATTTGAAAATACCGAAAGCGGTATATGCACCGCTCAGAATGTAGAGTATATAAAGGACTATCTTGACGGCGGACTGTTTTTTCATAGTAAAACCACCTTTAGCTGAGCGTTAAATTTGAATCAAGTGCAAATTTATATAAAAAGTAATAAAAGCCTCCTTTCCAATTACCATAACCCATATCAATTAAAAAATTGGAATGTGTTACAGGAATATAGTAACCTAAAAAGCAGCTGGGTTAATTATTTTAGAGAAACATTATATATTTTTGTTACAAATTACAAAAATATATAATTCGATTTGTGTATTTATAACAAAGAATTTATACGGCGCACAGAGTTACAATGCATGAAAAATCCCCCGCAGATTCGCTCTGCGGGGGACTGCTTTATTATATTATCTATCCGGCGTTATTGCTGAGAATGCGTTATGAAATAAATCAGCGCTATAACTCCCGCCGTGACCGTTGCGCCGATAACGATGTTGTTTATCATCACTATGGTGCCGACGCCTGCGGCAACTCCGAGCACGCCTGCAAGGGCGATCGGAATCCACATAACGGGCGACTTGCCGTACTTCGCGCCGATGTACCAGCTGTAAAGACCCCAGCCGAAAGCGTCGGTGTACTTGTAGAGGTGAGTGTTGTAGCTCCACGGATCGTTTTCGTCAAGCTCGAAGATACGCACGGCTCTGGTTATGTATCTGCCGTAGGACTGGAAGGTAACGCCGGGGCACATGACAAGGTCGATGCCGTCAACGTTGCCGATGAAGGTGTTGATGTGGTCGTGGCCGAAGGATGCCGCGATGACATCGCCGCGCTCTTTCCACGAAGCAAACTGGCCGGAATTGGTGTTCGACGGGCAGGGGAACTCGAGCATCATGCCGGAAGCCTTGCCGGGCTTGAGCATGAGGAGCTTGTTCTGTCCGTTGAGCTTCTTGCTTATCGCGTTCTCGCCGCTGAACGGAGAATCAACGAGAAGCTCCGCGACCTCGGGGACGATGATGTGCTGAAAAGCGATGGAGGGAACGAGGTGACCCTCTTTCTCTTCGAGCGCCTTGCTGGTCTTTTCGTACCAGTCTATCTGATCCTGATGAACGTAGTCGTAACCGCCGTTGACTCTGTCGTAGTCGTTCGAGTCGATCATCCAGAGGTTGAACTTCGTCTCGCTGCCCTCGGAGGCATAGATAGGCAGGTTGTGCGTGCCGGTGCCGTACATCTCGGGCACTGCATCATATGCGAGGCAGCCCGGGAAAGTCTGATAATATGCAAACTGCTCGTCACGGCTGACGGGGCAGCCGTCGTCGTTGTCGTGGTTGCCGAAAACGAAGGTGAAGGGGATGCCTCTGTCAACAACGGGCTGAAGTATCGCCTTTATTCCGGCATAGACGCCCTCGGCAGTCTCAATCTTGCCGCCTGCGAGCTGGTCGCCGGTGAACACGACGAGGTCGGGCTTCTCTGCGTCGAGAGCCTTCTCCATGAACATTATTGTGGCTTCTCTCGGTATGTCGATATCCTGCGTGTCGGAAATCTGCATGATTTTGAACTTTCCGTCCTTGTTGAAACGCAGAACGTCATTGTTGTCGACCGCCGCAAAAGCGGGCGACGCTGCGGCTACGAGCATCGCCGCGCACAGCACGATGGCGAGCAAGGCCTTGATCTTTTTACTCATGACTCTTTAATCAATCCTTTCTTCTCTCAGTATGAGCAACATATTAAAGCCTAATTATTATATAACTAATATAGCCAAAAATCAATCTGCAAAAGTCATAATTTTTATGTGTATTTTTGAGTTAGAATAGACAAACCGGGTCTGCATATATGTGCAGACCCGGCAGTTTGCAGGTTGAATTTTCAATAAGCGTAAGAATAATGCCGATTTTTGGTTTAATCTCGTAGGGGTTGGCGACCTCGACAACCCGATGCCGCTTTCAGCGGCACTGTTTGAAAAAATTTTTTTGCTGTGGCTTGCGTTTTTTACGGCAGAATTTATTCGCCGGAAGTCGTCTCCGTTTTCTGGCTGTCTCCCTGACCCAACTTGTTCATCGCCTCGAGCGGGTCGACGGTCTTGCCGTTTATCGCGACGGTGAAATGGAGGTGGGCGCCGTCCGCCGCTTCAACCGGGACTGTGTCGAGTGTGCCGATATGGTCGAACTGCTCGACCTCGTCTCCCGCTTTCGGCAGATTCTTGTCCGAGAGTCCGCAGTATCGTGCAACGAGCCCCTTGCCGTGGTCGATTTCGACCACGTTGCCCCAGAGCGGGTCGGAGTAGACCTTTGCCACGCGCCCGTTCTGTATCGCGATAACATCGTTGCCCTGTGCGCCGCCGAAGTCGATGCCGTTGTGAACCCGCCAGTCGTTCGTCGTCTTGTTTTTCACCATTTCGTCCGCGCTGTAGTCTTTGCGGATGTCCGTGCCCATCGGCAGAGCGTAGCTGCCGGTATATGGCGTGTTTTTGCTGTCATTTTCTTTTGTCGTCTGCGCGGGCGCAGTCGTTCTGTCGTCGGGTACATTCTTCACGGGGTTGTTCGCCTGCGTCAGCGTCTCCTGCGGCACGGAGTAGTCTATATTGTACTGCCTCGAAGAATGCTCCGTCGAATTATTGTCCGTCGGCGTTTTTGCCACGCGCATCGCGCCCCATACTCCCGCACCCGCCGCAAGAATGCAGAGCGCTGCGAGAATGTATATTCCCTTCGATCTGAAAAAGCTCTTTTTGTTGAATGAATTGTCTATCATATCTGCCTCGTTTCTCCGCGTGCGGTGTCACGGTGTTTTTTCATTCCTATTTTTGACCGCGTCGCCGCGCTTTATGCGCAAGGCAAAATTTATGAAAAATATAAAAATAAAAAACGAAAAGACGCCCACCTTTCGGTGAACGTCCTTCCGTAATGAGGGGTTCGATGCAACTTTTAGCATCTGGTTTGAGGAGGGGTGATGCCTGACGAACTCAGGCACCGCACACTGCAGGGTGCGGCTCCCTGCCTTTGTGTGCAAATCTATGATAACCGAGGTTTGTTAAGCCCCTGTGAACAGAGTCTTAATAATCAGAATCAATTTTGTTAAGACTTTTGTTTCGTGCGACACTTCGTGGAAAAGTGTTTTTCGGCTTTTGTGAACTTTGCCCAAATCTGCGGCCCAAATTTCGGCATCCGCGGCGCGAAAGATTCTGCCGATATGCCTTGAACTATTTATTCAATTGTTTATAATTAAACTGATAATAAAGGTATATATTATATGTCTTGCAGTCTGTTGAGAAAGTCTGCCATTTCATGGGCTCAAGGCTCCCCTGTGTAAGGGGAGCTGTCACGGCGAAGCCGCGACTGAGGGGTTGCTGTAATGAAAATTCAAAACATTCAGCATTTTTGAAAAATTGCAGCTTATTCAAAACAATCCCTCCGACGCTTCGGTCGCTTCTCTTTACGCAAGGGAGACTTGGATTTCTGAAAAGCCCCCGAAGTCGGAGTTATCGATACGCTGAAAGGTATATAATATATCTTGAACACGATAGGAGAAACGATATGGGAAGAAAAGTCAGAATAGGCATCATCGGCTGCGGCGGAATCGCCAACGGCAAGCATATGCCCGCGCTCAAAAAAATCGAAGAGGCCGAGATGGTCGCTTTCTGCGATATCATTGAGGAGAGAGCCGTAAAGGCGGCAAAGGAATTCGGCGTCGAGGGCGCAAAAGTCTATACGGATTACAGAAAGCTGCTCGAGGATGAGAGTATCGAGAGCGTTCATGTCTGCACCCCGAACCGCTCGCATTTGTTCATCACAATAGACGCGCTCGAAGCGGGTAAGCATGTCATGTGCGAGAAGCCCATGGCAAAGACCTATGCCGAGGCGAAGAAAATGTACGAGACTGCACAGCGCACCGGCAAGAAGCTGACTATCGGCTATCAGCAGCGCTGGAGACCCGATTCGCTCTATCTCAAGGAGGCGTGCGACAACGGCGATCTCGGCGATATCTATTACGGACGCGCTATAGCTCTGCGCCGCAGAGCCGTTCCGACATGGGGCGTTTTCCTCAACGAGTATGAGCAGGGCGGCGGTCCGCTTATCGATATCGGCACCCACGCGCTCGACCTCACACTCTGGATGATGAACAACTACAAGCCCAAGATGGTCGTCGGCAATGTCTATAAGAAGCTCGGCAATCAGGAGCGTTCCGGCAACGCATGGGGCGATTGGGATCCCGCGCAGTATACCGTCGAGGATTCGGCTTTCGGTTTCGTTACCATGGAGAACGGCGCAACCATCTCCGTAGAGGCGAGCTGGGCGCTCAATATCGCCGACCCCAACGAGGCTGTTACATATCTCTGCGGCGACAAGGCGGGCGCGGATATGCGCGGCGGACTTCATTTGAACTATGTCAAATACGGCCGCCAGTGCATCGAGACCCCGAACTTTGAAGCCGGCGGAGCCGCATTCTTTGAGGGCGCGACCAGCGACCCCTCCGAGCTTGAAGCCCGTGCCTTCATCAACGCCATCATCAACGACACCGAGGTCAGCACCAAGCCCGAGCAGGCACTTGTTGTAACGCAGATACTCGAAGGAATATATGAATCCGCCAAGCAAGGCAAACCTTTTTATTTTGAATAATATCACGCACATTGCCTGCCCCGCGTAGGGCTTGAGTATCGACATACACTGCGCCCCACGCGGAACAGCCACTGCACGCAATCTTATTCAAAATGAGTTGATTCATATCACGCACATTGCGAGCCTTTTGCTCCCTTGCGTATCTCGATACGCGGCGGTCGAAAAAAACTCACACTGCACGCAATCTATTCAAAATATAGTTGTATCATATCACGCACATTACCTGCCCCGCGTAGGGCTTGAGTATCGACATACACTGCGCCCCACGCGGAACAGCCACTGCACGCAATCTTATTCAAAATGGGTTGATTCATATCACGCACATT
The DNA here is from genome assembly GCA_963592475.1 of bacterium. Taxonomy (GTDB): domain Bacteria; phylum Bacillota; class Clostridia; order Oscillospirales; family Acutalibacteraceae; genus CAG-177. Next base: position 29,557 of record CAVAWW010000017.1, on the reverse strand, counting down.
GCGAGCCTTTTGCTCCCTTGCGTATCCCGATACGCGGCGGTCGCAAAAAACTCACACTGCACGCAATCTTATTCAAAATATATTTGTATCATATCACGCACATTGACTGCCCCGCGTAGGGCTTGAGTATCGACGTATATAATATGCCCTGTGCGGAACAGCAGTGCCAATGTGAATTTACACTTTAAAAATTTATCTCAAACAGGAGAAGAAACATGAAAATTGCAGTTCAGCTTTACAGCCTGCGCGACATTATCAAAGGCAGCGGCGAAAATCTTCTCGCCATTCTTCCGCGCGTCAAGGAGCTCGGCTATGACGGTGTTGAGTTCGCCGGATATTTCGGCGTTGACGCGGAGACCCTGCGCGCGGCGCTCGACTCCGCCGGGCTCGTCGCCGTCGGTACACACATCGCCATTGAGAGCTACTCGCCCGAAAACTTCGACGAAACAGCGGCGTTTTGCCGCACTCTCGGCATGAAGACCATGGGCATGGGCGGCGCTGACCACGAGACCCCCGAGGAGCTCAAGGCGACCTGCGCCGAGCTGAAAGCAGCGGACGAGCGGGCGGCAAAAATCGGCATGAGCGTCTATTATCACAACCACTGCTCGGAGTTCGAGCCGATTTCCGACGGCGTTATTCCGTTTGACGAGCTGAAGAAAGCCGCTCATCTTGAGATAGACACATATTGGAGCTTCGTCGCCGGTCAGGACAACTACAAGCTCATCACCGAGAACCGCGACAGGATAGCTCAGCTTCATGTCAAGGACGGAATAGGCCACACTCCCAAGGCTCTCGGCGAGGGCAACTGCGATATCCCCGAGGTCGTTCGCGCGGCAAAAGATATCGGCATCGAGTGGCTGATAGTTGAAAACGATGATCCCGTGCCGAACGGTCTTGACGACATCGGCAGGAGCATAAAATATCTTAAATCCATTATCTGATTTTTAAAGGAGAGATAAAAAATGAAGTTAGGCGTATTTACCTGCCTTTTGGGCAATCTTCCGCTCGAAGAGGCTCTCAAGTATTTCAAATCCAAGGGCATTGAGATGGTCGAGATAGGCTGCGGCGGTTTCCCCGGCAACTCCCATGCCGACCCCGACACCCTGCTCGCCGATCCTGCGGCTCTGAGCACCTTCAAATCCACCGTCGCGGACAGCGGCCTTGAAATAAGCGCACTCAGCTGTCACGGCAACCCCATTCACCCGAACAAGGCCATAGCAGCCGAGTTCGACAAGACGATAAAGAACACCATCCTTCTCGCCGAGAAGCTCGGTATTCATCAGATCAACACCTTCTCCGGCTGCCCCGGCGACCAGGAGAACGCGAAGTATCCCAACTGGGTCGTCTGCCCCTGGCCGAACGACTTCTCCGAGATACTCGAGTGGCAGTGGAACGAGGTTCTTATTCCCTATTGGACTAAGACCGTCGCTTTCGCCAAGGAGCACGGCGTCGACAAGATAGCCTTCGAGCTTCATCCGGGCTTCTGCGTCTACAACACCGAGAGCATGCTCAAGATACGCAAGGCGGTCGGCCCCGAGCTCGGCGCGAACTTCGACCCGAGCCATCTTATCTGGCAGGGCATGGATCCCGTCGCCTGCATCAGAGCGCTCGGCGATGCTATCTTCCATTTCCACGCCAAGGATACTAAAATCGACAAGTACAACACCGCCGTCAACGGCGTGCTTGACACCAAGCCCTATGCAGACGAGATTCACCGCTCGTGGATATTCCGCTCCGTCGGCTACGGCAACGACTACGCATATTGGAAGGATATGATCTCGAACCTGCGCATGGTCGGCTATGACTACGCTATCAGCATCGAGCATGAGGATTCCCTCATGAGCCAGGACGAGGGTCTTTCAAAAGCGGTCGACTTCCTAAAGGATGTCCTTATCACCCAGAACACCGGCGATATGTGGTGGGTGTGATAAAACTTTTCGCGAAACAAATTTATATCGGGAGTATACAAAACAATGGATAAGAATAAGAAGATAGGTTTTGCCGTTATAGGCTACGGCGGAATGGGCAGCTGGCACGCGTCGACCTGCGCGGACGATTTCAAAGATACGGCTGAACTCATAGGTATCTATGATATCAAGCCCGAGAGGCGCGCAGCAGCCGAGGCTGAGGGCATTCACGCTTTCTCTTCGCGCGAGGAACTGCTCGCCGACGAGAGAATCGACCTCGTCACCGTTGCAACGCCCAACGATGTACATAAAGAGATAGCCATAGCCGCCATGGCGGCGGGCAAGAATGTTATCTCCGAGAAGCCCGTGGCGCTGAGCCAAGAGGAGCTCGAGGAGATGATAGCCGCGTCCAAAAAGTACGGCAAGCTCTTCACCGTCCATCAGAACAGACGCTGGGATCCGGACTTCAAGTGCGTCCAGAAGATCCTCGCGGACAACGAACTCGGCAAGGTGTTCCGCATCGAGTCCCGTGTTCAGGGCTCGCGCGGCATCCCCGGCGACTGGCGCAACCAGAAGGCGCACGGCGGCGGCATGGTGCTCGATTGGGGCATCCACCTGCTCGACCAGGCGCTGCGCATCGGCGAGGGCAGAAAGCTCATCTCCGTCTATGCAGAGCTTACAAATGTCACCAACGAGGAATGTGACGACGGCTTCAGAGTTACGCTTATCTTCGAGGGCGACCTTTCGATGTATGTCGAGGTCACCACGAGCAACTTCATCGAGCTTCCGCGTTGGTATATCCTCGGCGAGAACGGCTCCGCCGTTATAAATGACTGGGATCTCAACGGCGAGATAGTCAAGGTCTCCGATTGGGAGAACCGCGACGCAGTGCCGATCCTCGCGGGCGTCGGACTGACAAAGACCATGGCTCCGAGAACCGACGATACTATTAAGCGCTATCCGCTGCCCAAGGTCGATTCGAGCTGGACTCAGTTCTATGAGAACGTCTTCGCTGCTCTCAGAGGAGAAGAAGAGCAGCTGATAACGCACGACCAGCAGCGTAGACTGCTCAAGCTCGTTGACGCCATTTTTGAGAGCGGAAACGAGAACAAGGTCGTTTTCTTCGACAAATAATTATAATTTCGCCGCGCAGCGAAAGCCGAAAGACTTTTACCGCACGGCGATTTTTGATTTGGCAGTAAATCCTCTTTAGACCTCGTTATATTGCATAGCGGGCTAACTTTTAGTGCAAAGTACATAAATCTCAGCTTCTGAATTTGGCTATAATAATCAAGAAGTAGAGATTTGTGAACAAAAAATGAAGATTTGCCTTCGGGGATTGACTAACGGTCATTTTTGTAGTAAAGTATCTCACGCAAAAGAAAGTGACCGGCAGTCAGTTCGGAGGTGAACACATGGCGACGGTTGAAGAAAACAAGACCGAGAAGCGGTCGAAGCTTATGGAAGCGGCTCATTCGCTCTTTACGAGCGGCAGCGCGCTCAAGCCTCCGACAATAGACGAGGTCGTCAAAATGGCGGGCGTTGCCAAAGGTACGTTTTATCTCTACTTCAAAGATAAATACGACCTTATGGATCAGCTCTTTTTGAAAAAGCTCGCCGAGTGCGTCAATTCCGCGCTTTTTAAAACGCGGCAGCAGCTCGCCGGCAGGCAGGTTGAAGACGCCAAGCGCGTGAACGCCTTTCTCGATAACGTTTTTATGTATATCGATGAAAACAAAGCGTTCCTGCCCCTCGTCAGAGACCGCGTCTCCTCGTGCTACCGCCTGATGCTCAAGGGCAGGGAAGCGGAGCTCAAGGAAGCTTACGACAGCCTCGTAAAGCTGTTCCTGCGCCACGGCTTCACGGAATACGAGAGCGAGATGAACATATATATGTTAGTCTCGATGCTCGCGCCCGTCAGCTGCGACAGCGCGATTCATGGCGAACCGTATAAGCTCGATGAAATAAAGAGCGGAATGCAGCGCCTTGTCAATAAACTTTTAGCATAATAAGGAGGAGAGGGATTATGATATCTAAAAAGTTAGCAAAGTGGATAGCTTACCATCCCAAAACTGTTCTGATAGTTTGTCTTATCCTGATAATCCCGTCGATAATCGGATATTTCCTGACGGGCGTCAACTATGACATTCTGTCATATCTGCCGGAGAACCTTGAATCCGTTCAGGGCGAGCAGATACTCGATGAAACTTTCCACAATTCGGCGAGTTCATTTATTATAGTAAAAGACACCGAGCCCAAGGATATCCAGAAGCTCGAGGATCAGATCCGCCAGGTCGAGGGCGTCAGCAATGTTATCGGCGCCACTGATATCGCGGATGTGACGATACCGAAAGAGATTCTTCCCGAGGTTCTGACCAATGTCTTCTATTCGCAGGACGGCAGCTCGACGCTGATAATGGTTCAGTATGCGAACTCCGGCTCGTCTCAGGTGACTATGGACGCTATCGCTTCCATACGCAAGATAATGAACAAGAATATGCTCCTGAGCGGTCTTTCGGCGATAACCGTTGACACAAAAGACCTGACAAACAGCCAGGCTCCGCTCTATGTTGTAATCGCCATCGCCCTCGCGCTTATAGCACTGTCGTTCACAATGACTTCGTGGGTGCTCCCGTTTGTGCTTCTCGCGGCGCTCGGCACTGCGGTCATATACAACATGGGCACGAATATAATCTTCGGCGAGATTTCGTTCATAACGAAGAGTATCGCCGCTATCCTCCAGCTCGGCGTTACGGTCGACTACTCAGTCTTCCTTATGGACAGATTCGAGGAGGAGAAGAAGCACCATGACACGAAGAAGGACGCCATGGCTGCGGCAATCGATTCGACCTTCCTCTCCCTTATGGGCAGTTCGCTGACCACCGTTTTCGGCTTCCTTGCGCTGTGCTTCATGAGCTTCACGCTCGGCAAGGATATGGGTCTTGTCATGGCAAAGGGCGTTATCCTCGGTGTTATCACTGTCGTTACTTTCCTGCCCTCGCTGATACTCATGCTCGACAATGTCATTGAAAAGACAAGACATAAGAGCCTCGCGCCGAAGTTCAATAAGATAAGCGACTTCGCGATAAAACACAGAAGAGTTATAGCGATAATCTTCCTCGTGCTCTTTATCCCATCCTACTTCCTGCAGAACAACGTCAAGAAGTATTACAACATGGATAAGGCGATCCCGCAGGATCTGCCGTCAATATCCGCTCTCAATACGATGAAGAAAGATTTCAACATGGCAACGACCCACTTCATCATCCTTGACGATAAGATAACCGAAGCGAATATAAACGCGCTGACGAGCGAACTCAACGATGTCGAGGGCGTCACGAATGTCCTCTCGCTCAACAGCTTCATCGGCACGGCAATCCCGAGCGCAATGCTCCCGGATTCGATAAAAGAGATATGCGTCCAGGACGGCAAACAGCTCATGATGCTCAACTCCTCTTACTCGGCTGCGACCGACGAGGAGAACGCGCAGATTGAAAAGATAACCTCGATAGTCAAGAAGTACGACGAGGGCGGAATACTGACGGGCGAAGGAGTCCTGACCAAGGACCTGATAACCGTTGCCGAAAAGGACTTCGTCGTCACCGGAGTCATCTCTATGCTCGCGATATTTATTCTTGTCGCGATAGTCTTCAAATCCCTGTTGATACCGCTGATACTCGTCGCGTCGATAGAGCTTGCAATTTGGGTCAACATCAGTATCTCGACCCTGACCGGCACTACGATATGCTTCATCGCGCCGACTATCATCAGCTGCGTGCAGCTCGGTGCAACGGTCGACTACGCAATACTCATGACAACGAGATTCAGAGAAGAACTCCAGAAGTGCGGCGATAAGCTCAAGGCTATCAAGATAGCCGCGAAGGAGTCGAGCCGCTCGATATTCCAAAGCGCACTCGTGTTCTTCAGCGCAACATTCGGCGTCTACTGCATCTGCGATATAGATATAGTCAAGGGTGTCTGCCTCATGCTTGCAAGAGGTTCCGTTATCAGCGCACTCGTTATCATGGTTATGCTTCCCGGCATCCTCGCCATCTGCGAAGGCGCTATCAATAAAACATCCATCGGCTGGCGCGCTCCCCGCGTTAAAAAGGAACGCAAGAGCCGCAAGGCAAAGGCTTGAACAAGGAGGGCAATAAAATGAAGAAAAACTTTATTCTCAAATCGGCGCTCTGCCTCACTCTCGCGGCGAGCATGCTCACCATGGGCGCCTGCAAGAGCACCGACGACAACAGCGACACCACCTCGGCGTCCGGCGACGAGCAGGCCGCGCCCGTATATTACACCGATGTGCCCGGCTCCGTAAAGAAGAGCGAGACCGTGTATGTCAACATGGATAACAGCGGCGATGTCAAGGACATCACCGTCACCGACTGGCTCCACACCGACAAGGGTCAGGTCAAGGTCAGCGACACAAGCTCACTGAAAAACATCACCAATGTCAAGAGCAACATCAAGCCCGTCAGCGAAAACGGCGGCATCACCTGGCATATGGACACGACCGACCTCTACTACAGCGGCAAGAGCAACAAAGAGCTGCCTGTAAAAATCAACATCAAATACTTCCTCGACGGCAAAGAGATGTCCGCCAAGAAGATTTCCGGCAAGAGCGGCAAGGTCGAGATAAAGATCTCCGTTGAAAACAATCTCTACAAGACCGAGAAGATAAACGGCAAGCAGGTCAAGATCTACAATCCCGTCGCGGTTGTCGGCGGCATGATTCTTCCCGAGGGTCAGTTCCAGAACATGACTCTCACAAATGGCAAGCTCGTCGGCGACGGTACAAAGGAAATAGCCCTTGTCGTCAGCATGCCCGGTATGAACGAAACTCTCGGACTCGATAAGCTCAATATCGAGGATTTGAACTTCGCCACCGAGTTCACCCTCTCCGCCGAAGTTGAGGACTTCTCGCTCGGCAATATGTACTTCGCGGCAGTGCCGATCTCCATGCTCGGAAGCGAGATTCAGCTGCCCAACAGCCTGAACGATCTCCAGACCACTCTCGGCCAGCTCAAAGAGCTTGAAAAGGCTCTCAACTCCATGGATCCCAACAAGGTCATAACGAGCCTTATGACAAACAAGACGAAGATAAATGAGCTTGTCAACACGATGAACGAGGCAGTCGAGCTCTATCAGAACAACCGCGTCCTCTTCGAGATTCTGCCCAAGTATATGACCGAAGAGAACATCGCGAAGTTCAAGAAGCTCTTCGACAGCCTTGACCCCAACGAGCTCAAGGAAGTCATAACCCTGCTCAACAACCCCGTGCTCCAGAAGTTCTTCAAGAACCTGCCCGAGATAGCTGAGAACATGAACGATGTCCTGCCTCTTATCGAGGAGTTCTCAAAGGATATGTCCGACCCCGAGGTTCAGAAGGCAATAAATAACCTGCCCAAGACCCTCGAGCAGCTCTCCGAGATACAGAAGACCATTGACGACAATCAGGAGCTCATAGACGGACTCGCCAAGCTCATGAGCAAGGAGAATGTCCAGAAGCTCAATGACCTCATCGACAGCATCGATTCCGGCGACTATGCGGGCAAGCTCCAGAAGTACGGCGTGCTCGCCGAGGATGCCGACGATCTTATCGCGAAGCTTCAGTCGATGATATCCTACGGCGCATCGTATGATATCTACACCGAGAAGACTGCGGGCACCGAGTCGAACGTCATGTTCATCTATCAGACCACGCCTATCGCTTCGAGCAGCACTTCGACCACCACGACCGACACCACCGAGTCGCTCCCGTGGTACAAGAAGATATTCAAGAAATAAGATTTAATAATAAAAGACTGCGGACAGTGGATTGCTGTTCGCAGTCTTTTGCTTTTGGACAAAATTCAAAAAGTGTCCCAAAATGCGACACTTTCCAAAAGGTGAGATTTTTTGGCACAAAACCGAATTTTTGACCGTTTGAAAAAATGATAAAGGCGGTTATAATATAGCCAAAGACCGACGGACGCGGCAGTCCCTCTTTTCCATCTTTTCCCTTATTCCTTACAAATTCTGCCAAGTCTGTCGGTCTTATTAATTAACCAACCACTCAATACTATCCTCCAAAATAGTTATTGCCTTTCCAAATGACGGCGGGAGCGCATCGGATATCCGGTGCGCTCCCGTTCGTTTTTTTATCTTATTTGCTGTTCTTCTTTTCAAGAGCCTCGCGCAGAGCCTCCGCGAACTGGTCGGGGCATGAGGTCTGCTTGAATCCGCAGCGGATGCCGTCGAACCTGTCGATGATTTCCTCCGCGTCCATTCCCTCAACTATTGAGGATATTCCCGCGAGGTTGCCATTGCAGCCGCCCGTGAAATGGACGTTGTGAACGGTGTTGTCGTCGTCAATGTCAAAATCGATGCGCCTTGAGCAGGTGCCGTGAGTGGTATATGAATATGTCATGTTCATTCCTCCGTTTTCGTTATACTTCCTCTATTCTAAACCAAAACGGAGCTTTTTTCAAGATGCGCCGCGGCAAATACATATATTACATCAGGATATACATCAGCGCGAATATCGTCAGCATATCCGCTCCGTCCGCCGAGAGAATTATTATCAGCGCGATTATCAGCAGCCTGTCGTCGTCAACCGGCGGAGCGGGCGGCCTCTGTGGCTTTGGCTTTTCATGCGGCTTTTCGGGCGGCTTCGACGTTCGCTCCGGCGGCGGCTCGGGACGGTTCGGCGGCGAATTGGGACGATTGCACTGCCTCTGCTCGCCGCCCTTTATCGCCGCGCGCCTCTGCATCTCTCTGGCGCTCGCTATCGCCCTTTCGCGCATTCTCGCGAGCTCGTTTTCCGTATATGCGGGCATACCTATTTCCTCCCGAGATCCTCTATCATCGGCAAAAGGTCAATGAGCTTTATCAGCTGCATCGCGTCGTCCGCTCTGCGGCGGCGCGGCTCGCTGAGCAGGGGACGCAGAGCGGCGATGAGGTCGCAGCGGCTGTCATGGCGGTTCATCGCGCTCATTATCTGCGCTATCTTTGCCATCGTCGCCGGATCCATGGAAAAGCCCCGGTCGCTGTCGTTTTGACCCTGCTCCTGCTCCGATGAGCCGAGCAGGCTGCGCGCCGCGTCGCCGAGAGCCTTCATATCCTCGTCGCTTAAAGAGGAGAGTATGTCGCCGATGTTGTCCATAGCTTACCCCTTGTTATCCACTCCGAATTTCTTCATCAGCCGCTGCGCTTCGGGACTCTGAAGCAGCTTTTCGAGAGCCGATTTGTCGCTGAGAACTTCGTTCAATTTCTGCCGCTTTTCGTCGCTGAGCTGCTTCGACACCGCGCTTATCGCCTTTTCGGGGTCTGCGGCATCCTTGCCGCCGAACGATGCGGCGAGCTTCATCAGCTGTTCGGGCGTCATGTTTCCGGGGCTGTTAATATTGCTCATTGCAAAACCACCTTTTTTCATATATAATAAACTTATGCACGCGCTCCCCGCATAGAACCTGGCGGGCGCGCAGGCATTATACGGGTCTATGACCTGAAAACGGGGCGAAATAATGCGAATACTTGTTCTTTCCGATTCCCATGGTATGCCCTCGCGCATACTCGACGCGGTCGAAGCGCATCCCGAGGCTGAGGCGCTGATTTTTCTCGGCGACGGCGAGCGGGATCTCGACACGGTCGAAAGCTATTATCACAGCCTGCCGAATGTAATAAAGGTCGCGGGCAACTGCGATTTTTCTTCCAGTCTGCCGCTTCTGCGCGTGGTGACCCTCGGCGGGAAAAAGATATACTGCACCCACGGTCACGCCGAGCATGTAAAATACGGCACGGACGAGCTCCTTCTCCGCGCAAGGCAGGAGGGCGCCGACATAGTATTATACGGCCATACCCACACGGGTGTTACTTGCTATGACGACGGGCTCTATATCATGAATCCCGGCAGCATACGCGACGGGCACTACGGCATGATCGATATCGTGCCCGGCGGAATAATGCTCAACGAAGCTAAACTCTGAGGTGAAAAATGTCTGCTCCGCTTTTTGACGCCGTGACGGCGCACGCAAAAAAGCAAAAGGTCAGTATGCATATGCCAGCGCACAAAGGCAATTTTTCCGCGCTCGGCGGCATACAGAGCTTTGATATAACGGAGATACCGGACACCGGAAGCCTCTTTGACGGCGAGGGCGCAACGGCTCTCGCAGAGGCGCAGGCGCAAAAGCTGTTCGGCTCTGCGGCGACATTTATGAGCGCCGGCGGCTGCACGCTCTGCATCCAGGCGATGTTCAGAGCTGCCGCACCGCACGGCGGAAAAGTCGTCTGCGGGCGCGTTGTCCACCGCAGCGCGGTCAACGCGATGTCCCTGCTCGGCATCGAACCCGTGTGGGTCCTGCCGGACTTGAGCGCGGGTGAGCTGTTTTCCGGGCGTATAACCGCAGAAGGCGTGCGCCGCGCACTCGAAAAAACGCCCGAGGCAAAGGCTGTATATATCACTTCACCCGATTATTTCGGCGTTATCAGCGATGTCGAAGCCATAGCGGCTGTGACACGCGAGTTCGGAGTGCCTCTGCTTGTGGACTGCGCCCACGGAGCGCATCTGAAATTTTTGGAAAAAGATATCTCGCCGCTTAACCTCGGAGCGGCAATGAGCGCCGAGAGCGCGCACAAGACCCTGCCCGTCCTGACCGGCGGCGCATGGCTCCAGATCGGCGATAAAAGTTTTGTGCCGGAGATTCGCCGCGCCATGGCGCTTTTCGGCTCGACAAGCCCGTCTTATCCGATAATGATATCTTTAGACCTCGCACGCGACTGGCTCGAAAGCAACGCGGGTGAATTTATCCGCCTGAGCCGACGCGTGAAAAAAACAAAGGAACTTTGCCGTTCGCTCGGGCTTATCCTGCCCGAGGGCGAGTGCGACCCGACGCGCATAGCATTTGATGTTCAAAATTTCGGCTTCGACGGCGCAGATGTCGGCGAGCTTCTGCGTGCGCACGGCATTGAACCAGAATATGCGGGGCTCGGGAAGATAATTCTCATCCCATCCGTCATGAATACGGAAGAGGATTTTGAAAGACTTGACGCGGCTCTTGCTGATATATTTTCAAAAGCCGTGCCGTGCGGCAAATCGCCAACCGGAGTCAACGCATTTTTGCCGCGTATCAGCATGACACCGCGCGAAGCTCTGCTCGCGGAGTGCGAATATATAAATATCGACTCTGCACTCGGGCGGACGGCGGCGGAGGCATATTGCCCGTGCCCGCCTGCAATTCCTGCGGCAATGCCGGGAGAGATACTCGGCGAGCGTGAGATAGAGGAACTTCGCAGATACGGTATTTTCAATATAAAAGTTGTAAAATAATCTAAGATGTTTTATAATATTATTGAGTAAGATATGAAAGGAGCTCTTCCGATGAAACTCATCATCGCGATAATCAGCAACGATGACTCATATGACGTTTTGAGCGAGCTTACAAAGGCCGGTTTTGACGCTACGAAGCTGTCGACAACGGGCGGATTCTTGAGCGCGGGCAATGTTACCCTGCTCATAGGCGTTGAGGACAGCCGCGTTGACGATGTCATGGAGATACTCAGGGAAAACAGCTCCAGACGCACTCAGCTCATGACCGCCGCTCCCGCTTATAATGCTGAGAGCTTCGTGACTCTGCCTGTTCAGGTCGCGGTCGGCGGCGCTACCGTGTTCGTTGTGAACATGGATAAATTCTATAAGCTGTAATGTCGGAGAACATATGGGATTCGAGTCTTTGCAAATATCAGAGCCGCTGAAAAAGGCTCTGAGTTCCTCTGTGAACTCAGGGCGTTTTCCCCATGCCGCGATTCTCGAGGATGAGGACAGCGAACGCCTGATGGAGACCACAAAGACCCTCGCCGCCGCGCTGGTGTGCTCGGGGGACGATAAGCCCTGCGGCAGGTGTATAAATTGCCTCAAGGCGCGTTCGGATTCTCATCCCGATATAAAAATTTTCGAGCCCGACCCGAAAACGAATAATTTCAAGGTCGAGACCGTCCGCGAGATACGCTCGGATGCCTATATAGTCGCAAACGAGGCGGACAGAAAAGTGTATATCTTAAAAGACGCGCAGAATATGCTTGTCCCCGCGCAGAACGCGCTGCTCAAAGTTCTCGAAGAGCCGCCGGAGGGCGTGTGCTTTCTGCTGTTGACGGATGACAAGAATGTGTTCTTGCAGACCGTTTTGTCCCGTTGCGCAGTCTTTTCTCAGGGCGGCGGCAGGCGCGTGGACAGCGGCGTTTTTGAAGCAGCGCGGGCTGTTGCGGCGGCTGTGCCGGAGGCTAATGAATATCCTCTGCTCGCGGCAACTGCGGCGTTTGAAAAGGATAAAACGCTGTTCAGGGCAGTTTTGCAGGTTTTGCCAGAATTTTTTCGCGCGGCGGTGCTGATAAAATCCGGAGTCGAAGCGCCCGAAGAATATAAAACCGAGGCGCAGAAGCTCGCGGGGAATGTTACTACCGCGAATCTTATGCGCATGATAACCTGCGCCGATGATTTGGCGGCTTCGTTTGAAAGAAATGAAAATTACACTCTGCTTATTACCCGTATGTGCGCCGAGCTGCGCAGGGCGTCCGGCAGATGAAAGGATGAAATAAATGGCCCAGGTCATAGGAGTCAGATTCAGAGAGGTCGGAAAAGTCTATTATTTCGACCCTCTCGATAATAAATTCGAAAAGGGCGATCATGTTATCGTCGAGACCGTCCGCGGAATGGAGTGCGGCGAAGTTGCGCTCGAAAACAGCGAGGTCAGCGACGAGGAGATAGTCAAGCCCCTGAAGTCCGTTGTGCGCCGCGCGACGGAGGCGGATCTTAAAATAGTCGAGGAGAACCGCAAAAAAGAGCAGGAAGCTTTTGATATCTGCCTGCAAAAGATAGCCGACCACGGGCTCGACATGATGAAGCTCGTCAATGTCGAATACGCCTTCGACGGCAAGAAGATACTTTTCTATTACACATCCGATGTCAGAGTCGATTTCCGCGAGCTCGTAAAAGATCTTGCCCGCGTGTTCCGCACGAGGATAGAGCTTCGGCAGATAGGCGTGCGCGACGGGTCGAAGATGCTCGGCGGTCTCGGCATGTGCGGCAGACCGTTCTGCTGCAGCACGTTTATCGGCGATTTCCAGCCAGTGTCGATAAAGATGGCAAAGGAGCAGGGACTCTCGCTCAACCCCGTCAAGATAAGCGGCACCTGCGGCAGGCTCATGTGCTGCCTGAAATATGAGCAGGACAACTACGAGTATCTGCTCAAGATAACACCGAAGCAGGGCGCGCTCGTCGATACCCCCGAGGGCAGGGGAACCGTAGTCGAAGTCAATCTTCTCTCCGGTCAGCTTAAAGTCAGACTCGACCGCTGCCCCGATGCCGCGCCGCATTCGTTCAACCGCCGCGAGGTGAAGACGATAAAGGACGGCAAAATAAGGGTCGACCGCTCCGAGCTCGAGGCTCTCAAGGGAATAGAATAAACGAGGACATAATTTTACTCTTGATTTTTCTATATAATGTGATACAATGATTGTACAGCGTATGCGGATATCCGCGTGCGATGTTAAAGAGAAATATGTGTAAGGAGGATTGACTAATGGCTTATCATATCAGCGACGATTGCATTTCCTGCGGCGCTTGCGAGGCTGAGTGCCCCGTAGGAGCTATTTCCGAGGGCGACGGCAAGTTCGAGATCAACGCAGATCTCTGCACCGAGTGCGGTTCCTGCGCAGATGCTTGCCCTGTTGGAGCTCCCCAGCAGTAATCAATCTTTACATCAGAAAAGCCTGCACGGTTCATGCTGTGCAGGCTTTTTACTATGCAGACAAAAAATCCTCCGTATGATGTATCTCATACGGAGGATCGTTTGCTTTATTTGGCTTTTACTCAGCCGATTTTCGGCTTGAGAACAGTCTCATAGAAGTTGTCGACCGCTGCGTAGAAGTCCTCAACGCCGCCATCGTTCTTGATGACATAGTTTGCCATCTTCTCGCTCTCGCTGGTGTGGAAGATCTCCTCCTCGTGGAGATCGTTCTCGCGAAGCTTCTCAACGCTCTTGCCGTCGCGCTCGGAGCCGCGGGCGATCATTCTCTGATAACGAACCTCGTCGTCGCTGATAACAACATCAACAAGGATGAAATCATCGCCGAAAGCCTTGCGGAAAATCTCTATATCCGAGGGCGGACGAATGCCGGAAACAAGATAGTTCGGAGCGTCCGACTCCTTTATCTTCTTGACGATCATCTCGGGGAAGAAGGTCTGGCCGAACTCGCCCATGTACTTCTTGCTGGTAGCATGAAGATTGTCGCGGGTCAGCTCAAGGCCGTCCTTAGTTGCGAGCTCGCGGACAACATCGCCGATGGAGATCATCGGGAAGCCGTACTTCTGAGCAACATAATCAAGGAAGAAATCCTTGCCTGTGCCGTTCTTACCGACAGCTGCTAAAATCATAATTTATACCTCCATTTTGTTTTCGCAAATATTATATATTATGGCGGAGGCTTTGTCAATTCCCGATTCTGTCCGCGCTGTGGATGCGCACGCATATCGCCGTCATGTCGTCGGATTTTTTGCCCTTGCGGCGGCTGAGTGCCGCGGCGGTCAGCTCCTCGGCGAGCCCCTGCGCGTCCCCGCGCCAGGAGCGGATGAGCTTCGTTATCCATTCACTGCCGTCCGCCGCGACTCCGTCGGATATCATGACAACGGTGTCGCCCTCGCGAAGCTCTGCGCCCGCCTTTGAAAATCCGATGCGGCTGAGTATGCCCGCCGGGAGCGACGGCAGCTCGAGTATCGCGGTGCGCCCGGAGCGCTTTATGAAGCAGGGCGCCGCGCCGGCCTTGAAGAAGCTTATCTCGCCCGAATACGGGTCGAGCGACGCTATGTCGAGGGTCGCAAGGCTCTCGTCCTCGCTCTTGGCGATGAGCGCGGTGTTGACCGTTCTGAGCGCCGCTTCGCAGGATAGCCCGGAGCAGATGAGCGACGCGAAAAGGTCGGTCGCCATAGCAGAATCGACCGCGGCGCGCCTGCCCGTCCCCATGCCGTCGCTCAAGATTATCACATTCCGCCCGTCCTCGAGTCCCACGCAGTCGTAGCAGTCGCCGCAGTCGCCGTCGTCCGAGCCCGGTCGCTGATCCGAGCCTATCTCGAAGCAGAATCGCGGCTTCTCGCTGAATGTCAGCTCGACTCCGTTCTCAATATCGCGTATCGCGGGGAGCGCCAGAGCTACGCCGAGCTCTTTTGAAAGCGCGTTTGTCGCTTTGCGCAAAACGGCATTCTCCGGCAGCTCGGTGATTTTTGCCGTGAGTATTATATGCCCCGCGCCGTCTCGCTTGCAGCACGCGGATATGACATTCATGCCGAGCCCGCCGAGCGTATCAGAGGCGGCAGAGGTCTGAGAGGGGAGAAACATATCGCTTTTTGCCGTCTCTGCGCCTATCTCGCCGAGAATATCCGCCATCGCGCCGAAGCTGTCCGCGACTGCGCGGCGAAGCTGATTGGTTTTCTGTGCCGCGCATGCCGATGCCACACTGCTTGCAAAAACGCGGTTGAAATTTTCTGCGACCGCCGAAGCTTTCGGGCACTCGGCGCAAAACTCTGTGCCGAATTCGGCTGATGTTATATGATTTTCTTCGCGGAGTATCTTCACGGCGTCCGAAAAAGTCCGTTCGCGGAGTTTTTCATTTTTGCCGGCGCACTTTCCGCATGCGGCGCAGACGCTCTGCTTTACCCGCGCGGTTATTATCTCCGGCTCATCGGGGCGCGCCGAGTCTATCTTCTTGCCAACCCGTTCAATACATTGACCTACGCCCTCGAGCGCGCTCTCTGCGTCGCCTAGCCGCCTGCACAGCTCGCTGCGTTCGCCGCTCGGCGCATATTCCTGCGCGGGGCTCAGACTGTCGCGCAGCTTTTCGAGCTTCGAGCGCGGGATGAGAACAAATATCAGCGCCGCCGCCGCGCTCTCCGCAATCGCGGCTATCGTCTGCGGGTTTGGCGAGATGACCGCGCTTATCCCGCAGATGCAGATGAACGCCGCGGATATCCCGAGCTGGCCGAACTGATAGAACAGCCCGGCGCAGAGCCCCGCCGCCGAATACACAGCGCCAAGAGCGGGATCGCCGCACGCCGCCGCGAGCGCTATTCCGGAGCATATGCCGCCGAACGCGCCGCCCGCTTCGCGCAGAGCGAAGCACAGGAGCATGACGATAAACGCCGCCGCAGTCCCGGCGGGGCGGAAGTTCATGATATCAAACTCCGCGAGCGCTGCGAGCGCCGCGCAGCAGGAGATGGCGACGCATATGATATCGCGTCTGCCGAGCCGCCGAGTCTCTTTTCTTTTATCAATGAGCGCGAGCGAACGCGAGAAAAAATATGTCATCCCGCCCGCGAGAACGCAGTCGGCGAGAAAAGAGACAATGCCGTTTAGCGAAAAGCCCTCGACGAGCAGAACGGCTATGCCCGTTGACGCGCAGCAGAGAGCCGAGGCAATCGGCGCGACTTTTCGCGCGCTGCTTTCTCCGCGCAGACGGCTGACGGAAAAGTTTATCAGCGCGATTCCAGCTACGCACGCCATGTATCTTATCCCCGCCGTCCCCGAGAAGGACAGCAGATAGCCGACGAGCGCGCCGACCGACGCCGCGAGCGCATATGACCCGGCGGCGGCAGCGGAAAACGCGAGCCCGAGCGGCGATAGGCTGCCGAAAATCTTCGCGCGCGCGAGCAGCAGCCCGACTGCGCACGAAAATATACATTTGAGCGAAAAGATAATTTTCTCCCGCTTTTCTTCGTCTATGAATCTGAACTTGTCCGCCTTGGCTTTTGAACGCTCCATGTTTTTTTCACTTCTCTTTTTCGATATTGCGCCGCAAATATTTATGTACGGGCTGTTTTGACACAATTATTATTTTATATTTTCGCATATAAAAAATGTGTCAAAAATACCGCGGCAAAAAACACAAGCTTTTGCCGCGGTATGACGAGAAGTGTCAATATTGAATTTTAAAAGTAAAAACTATTCGCAAAAAGCTAAAGATAGTTGAGCTTTACGCCTGCACTGCGCCGTAATTGCTCATAAAGACGGCGCGGCAGATGTCCGGGGATATGTGGTCCGCGACGACGATGCCGTAGTGCCTGCCAGATATAAATTTATATTCTTTGAGTCGGCGGTTGATGAACGCCGAACCGGCTTTCGGAGTTATGAATCCCGTGCAGCTCGTCAGGCATATGTTGAAATTTCTCGGATCAAGGTCGGATTCAAGAAAAGCAGTAACGGCTTTCCATTTTTTGATTCCGCCGAGCTTGTATGAATCCTGGACATACATATGCGCGTATGTCTCGCCGTCCGAAAGCTTCTTTATATCGCGGCGGCGAAAATCGAGGATATCCCTGCTGCCGACATACGGGTACGCGTTGAAATTAACTCCGCAGGTTTTGTCGTCGAAGTGCGAAGCGTCAACGCCGACCACGCGCAGCAGCACTATCTTCCCGCGCACCTCGCCGAGAGCGGGTATGCGGTTTTCGAGATACCAAAGCTCTTCTCTGCCCCTGATGCACTGCGAATAAAACTCGCCGAACAGCGCGATGCCCGCATCGCCGTCGTCTTCTTTAAGCTGAAACAGAATTGTCTCGCCGGGGTTCTCACTGAGAAAACTCTCGCACATATTTACAGTATCTGCGGCAGTGAGGTCGGCGGCTTTTGGGCCGCGTTCTTTTTTGCAGTCCGCGATGCTGTGAACCGCGACGAGCTTTCTGCCGCCTTTTAGCTCAAAGCGCATGTCGAGATACCGAACGCCGATTTGCAGCTGCTCTTCTATTGTTAAGTTCTGCGTGTTGCATATCGGCTTAAAGCGGACGTATTTTGTCGCGCTGTCGTGCGTGCCGGGCATGTTTATGGCAGTTATCGGCAGGTCGGAGCAAAGAGAGCTCATCCAGTTTGCGCCGTTTATTTTATCTTTTTTATTCATTGTACTTTAAGATATATTTTAAGACTCGAATATGTTCTTTCTGTCGGGCGGGTCAGATTGAGTCCCGCGTTCATGAGGTTCGAGCCGGAGTAAACTCTGCCGTCGAAGTCGCAGAGATAATGCTTGTCGGGGTCGAGTCCCTTGAACTTGAGAATGAAGAACGGAATTTCGGGCGCGCGCATTGTAACGACCGTTGCAAGAGCTTCGCTCTTGTCCTCGGCGACGAAGCTCCAAGCGCATCTGTAGCCGTCCTCATAGGGGCTCTTTAACCTGTAGAGATCGCCGAAGTGAGTGAGATTATAATACTTGTGATAATCGTGAACCTGATCTTTTACGATCTCGCGCTCGTCGGCGTTGAGCTTGTTCATGTCGAGCTCGTAGCCGAATGTGCCCCAGAGGGCGACGTCGCCCTTGACTCTGTAATCCGTCCTGTCGCAGGCGGAGACATGCGCGCCCATTGAAGAAGCGGGGTAGCACATCGAGGTGCCGAATTGGATAGTCAGACGCTCGATGGGGTCGGTGTTGTCGCTCGCCCAGATCTGCTGCGAATATGCGAGCATCGCGGGGTCAAAGCGTCCGCCGCCGCCCGAGCAGTTTTCAAAGAGCATGTCCGGGAATGCGTCGCGTATCCTGCCCATGAGCTCGTATGTGCCCAGGATAAAGCGGTGGAAGAACTCGCCCTGCCTGTCTGCGGGGAGCAGAGCCGAGCCCGCGTCGGAAATGTTGCGGTTGAAGTCCCATTTGAGATAGTCTATCTTGTATTTTGAAAGCACCGAATACATCTGGTCGAATATATTGTCGCGGACATCCTTGCGGGACATGTCGAGAACATACTGATATCTGCCGATGCAGGGTTTGCGGTTGGGGACATGGACGCACCAGTCGGGATGGGCGCGGAAGAGGTCGGAGTCGGGGGAGATCATCTCCGGCTCGTACCATATGCCGAATTGAAGCCCGAGGTCGTTTATCCTGCGAATAAGCTCGCCGAGTCCGCCTTTGAGCTTGTCCTCGTTCACGAACCAGTCGCCCAGCGAGTTGTGGTCGTTGTTGCGCTTGCCGAACCAGCCGTCGTCCATGACGAGCATATCCATGCCGAATTCCTTTGCGCGCTCCGCGAACGAGACGAGCTTGTCTGTATCAAAATCGAAGAACGCCGCTTCCCAGCTGTTTATCAGCAGGGGACGCTTCTCGGTTCTGTATTTTCCGGGGACAAGATTGAAGTTATAGAGCTTATGATATATCCTGCTCATCTCGCCGATGCCTTTGCTCGTGTGGACCATGACCGCCTCGGGAGTCTGGAAGCTCTCGCCCGGCTCAAGATGCCAGGAAAAATCTGTCGGATTTATGCCCATGAGTATGCGCGAAGTGCCCGAATAGTCGCACTCGGTGCAGAACTCGAAGTTGCCGCTGTAAACGAGATTGAAGCCGTATGCCTCGCCGCTGTTCTCGTCGGCGTTTTTCGAGACGAGAGCCGCAAACGGGTTCTGGCAGTGGCTTGAAACTCCGCGCTTGCTCGCGATGCCCTGAAGTCCGTGGGCGAGCGGGCGGCGCTCCTCGGAGCGCTCCTTGCAGTGCCTGCCGTAGAGGGTTATGAGATCGTAGTCCATGCCCGGCAGGTCGACGCAGATACTCATCGCGCGGTCGATGTCCGCGGGTCTCTGTGGCGCATTCTCGATTCTTGCGCTGCGTATGATAACATCGAGCGAGTTGAAAGCCGTGTATATGAGCGTGACGCGCATACCGGTCACTTTGTCCGTCATGTCTATTTCGAGCGTGTCCGCCTCGCTTTCGCTGTTGAGATAGACCGCCGGCAGGGGATCGATGGACGGTTTGCCCGCATATATTCTGTATCCCTCGTAGCGCATATCGGTGACGGTGTTGCCGTCGGCGTTTCTTATCGCGAGCGCACTCGTTCTGAAATCGCCGCAGCCATTGCAGCCGTATTCCATCGGCGCGCAGTCGGGCGAAAAGTCGTGCGCGTCGGTGTTGTATTCGCTCGTCAGCGGGCTGAACGACGCACAGCGCGGGCGGAATGAGCGCGCCTCAAGCCCCTCGGTGTCCGCTATTTTGTCGCCGTAATAGAGGCTGATGAGCTGGTCGAAGTCGACGACCCCGATAACATAGCTCGTGTTCGGCGTGTCAAGCTTGAATGTCTTGTTTTTGCTGTCAAAGCTTATCATTGTATATCCTCCGGAATTGGTTTTTGCTTCCATGCTAAATGTTATCAGAAACCGACGTGGAATACAAGAATAAAACAAAAAATAGCTTTTGATTTATTTGGAAGATGTTACAAAAAAACACAGCGGAAGCGAAAAAGATTCGTTTGCATAAATATTCAAATATACTTGATAAATATGCACAACTGGAGTATAATGCCACTATACCCAAACGAAAGCTCCAAACAGTCAGACAGGGGGAACGAAAAATGAAAAAGCAAAAGACGGCGCCCGCCGAATCCGCCGTGCAGGCGGAAAAGAAGGGCACCGGAATCCAAATCGACAAAAAGACCGTGTTCGGCATAACCGCACTTCTGCTCGTTATTATGCTGCTCGCGGGCGTGCTTACTCAGGTCGTGCCGCGCGGCGAATATCAGATGGATGACAGCGGTATGGTCATAAACGGCACATATCACGAGTTCGCCGGAGACGAGGGAAAGATGCCGTGGTGGAAGATAATTCTCGCGCCGATAATGGTGTTCACTTCGTCGCAGATAACAACGGGAATCGGAATCGTCGTGTTCATAGTGCTTATCGGCGGAACTTTTCTTATTCTCGACCGCAGCGGCGTGCTCAAATATATCATGTCCTCGGTCGTCAGAAAGTTTGAGAAGAAAAAGTATCTTCTGCTCGCGGTCATAGTTTTCGTGTGCATGATGATGTCGTCGGTGGTCGGCGTGCTCGAAGAGTCACTGACGCTCGTACCGCTCGCGGTCGCGATATCGCTGGCTCTCGGCTGGGATTCGTTCGTCGGTCTCGGTATCAGCATGGTGTCGATAGCTTTCGGCTATACCGCCGCGACGTTCAATCCGTTCAATGTCGGTATTCTCCAGACGATGGCGGATCTGCCGCTGTTCTCGGGCCTTGCATACAGAGTTCTGTTTTTCGTCTGCGTCTATGCGTCACTCGTGCTGTTTTTAATAGTCTACGCCAAGAAGATAGAGAAAAATCCCGAGAAGTCACTTTGCTATGAGAGCGACAAGGAGCTGCGCGTGCGATTCGGAGCGGAAGTGGACGACGAGGCGCTCAACAACCCCGCGCTCAAAAAAGCGACAAAGACATTCGTCGGCTGCGTCGGCGGAGTATTACTTATAGTCGCAGTGTCGTTCGCGCTCCAGAAGGTCGACGCGATAAGCGACTCGGTAAAAGAGCTGATAAACTATCTTCCGCTCGTCGGCATGGCTATTCTCTTCACCGTCGGCGGAATCTCGGCGGGATATATCGCGGGTATCCGCGGCAAGGCACTCGGCGGCGGCTTCCTCGAGGGAGTCAAGACGATAGCTCCCTGCCTGCCGATGATCTGGGCTATCCTCTCAATAACCTACGTCCTGCAGGAGGGCAACATAATCCACACGATACTTTATCATGTGTATAACCTCACTTCGTCGATGTCCAAAACTGGTGCGCTGTTCGCGATATTCCTCTTCGTCGTTGCGCTCGAATTTATCGTCGGCTCCGGAACCGCAAAGGCGTTTTTGATAATGCCGATAGTCCTGCCGCTCGCCGATCTGCTCGGGCTGACAAGGCAGTCGATAGTCCTCGCGTTCACAATGGGCGACGGCTTCTGCAATATTCTCTATCCCACGAGCGGAATAATGGTCATCGCCATCGGCATGGTCGGCATATCTTACGGCAAATATCTGCGCTGGTCGTGGAAGCTGTTCGTTATTGAGTTCGGTCTCGCCGCGCTTGCGATGCTCGGCGCCGTCGCGATAGGCTACTGATAAAAATCAAAGATCCGTACCTTTTTCGGGTGCGGATCTCTTTATATATTACGCTTCAATCTCGTCGAGAGCGGGCAGACCGCCGCGCCTGAGAAATTCTTCGAAGAGCTGCTTTTTGTATTCGTCGGGGTAGTCATAGCCCCAGAGCAGTTTTATCGCCGCGAAGTTTTCAAAGGTCTCGTCGGGATAAATTTTTGCGCTGCCGACTTTGTAGGGCAGGGGAAATTCGACCGTTCCGTCCGAGGCGATAAAATATTCTTCCGCTATCGAGCAGGCGACCCTGTTCGCCTCCTGTTTCGGATATTCCTCGTCGAATTTTATCTTTGTTATCGGGAACATCACGGTCCTGGCGTTCGCCATTTGATAGAACTCGGGAGACGTGCCGCTGTGTCCGTGGTGGGACTGCTGCATGATATCGCAGCCGAGCGTTTTCGCGGTGTAGCGCGCCGTCATTATGTCGCTCTCGACGTCGGCGGCGTCGCCGGGGAAGATTATTCTCGTTCCGTCCGCTTCGAGCGCGAGCGCGCACGAGGTGTTGTTGAAGTTTTCGAGGCTCTTCGGCCAGACATCCTCCTGAGTGCAGAGCACGTCAAAGCGCAAGTTGCGCACGAAGAATCGCTGACCCGTGTGCAGTTTTACAGTAGGTATTCCGCAGGAGCGGGCACATTCTTCGAACCGCCTTATGTATTTCTTGTTCGCCTCGCCCCAGCTCATGTTGTCACGGTGGTCTATCGGAGCGTCGTTGTAATAGAGCTTTTCAATATCGACCGCCGAGCCGTATTCGCGAATGAAATCAACGAACTGGCTCACATGGTCGTCGTGCGCGTGGCTGAAGAACCAGCCGGATATGACAGTCCGCTCGCCGTCCGGCGTGCGCTCGCGCAAAAAGCGGTATATTCTCTTGTGGTCGTTGGGCTGAAGAAAATGCCCGCCGTCTATAATAAAAAAGCTGTTGTCCGCGCAGCGCAGAATATAGCACATCCCGCAGTCGATATACGAGTGGTCGTTCTCGAACTGCCACAGCGCGCTGCCGCATCTGCGTTCATATTTAGGTTCTTCGCGCTCGAATTCAACGGAATACGGGTCGCATATGACACGCAGAATTTTTTCAGCCGGGCAGAAATATGCGTGGATGAGCATATCCCCGCGATATGATGCGTGGATGTTCTCTTCAATGTCGTTGCGCTGAAAGAGCGTGTATCCGAGTTCCTCGCACTCGCCGCAGATTTTTAAAAAATCCGATTCCGATGCGTTTTTAATCAGCCGCATATACGCGCCGTCGCCGCAGTTATAAATGCAGATTTCGTTATCATTTATGTTCCCGCAGACTCTGCCGAGCAGTTCTTTTGTGTCCATGTGTTCCCTCCGTCATTTTGTCTGCGATAATCATATCACAAATTGCCGCAGGAGGGAAGTTATTTGCTGATACAATGAGTGAATATAACAAGAAAAAAGACGCTCAATATAAAAAGGGCAAGACCGAATACCGCGCAGAAAAGGAAATCGAACGGATTCCCTGAACGGCTAAAGAAAAGATATCCCGCGGCGAAAAAAGCCATACCGGCAAAGAGCGTCAGAAGCATCATCGCAAAGGCGGAACCCTGTATCGCTTTCAGCTTCCTTTGATGTCTCGCTTCAAAGCTGTGCTTTTTGCATCTGCTTTTATGACTTCTGTTGAGCATATAATATCACCTTTAACTGTGACATTCACTGAATGTCAATATTAAGGCAATCATAACATATAATAACTCCATTGACAAGCACTGAATGTCTCGGAGGCTGTTTTATGTTCATCAACAAAGCAAAAGACGGGCTGAACAATATTTGCGGAAAGAATGTAGCCTTTCTGCGCAAAAATATGGGACTCTCTCAGCGGCAGCTCGCCGATGCGCTCCAGCTTGCCGGGCTTGATATAGACAAAAACGCCGTCCAGCGCATCGAGTGCGGCAAACGCTTCGTGACCGATATCGAAATCATCTCCATAGCCGACACTCTCGGCGTGAGCCTTGACGCTCTGCTGAGGCGGGAGAATATATTGTAATAAAAATTCGCGCAAAAAAGCGTTGACAAGGTCTTTGATTTATGTTAGAATAACTTACGCTTTATGGAGAGATACCGAAGTGGTTATAACGGAACGGTCTTGAAAACCGTCGTACGGCAACGTACCGTGGGTTCGAATCCCACTCTCTCCGCCACTTAAAAGAGAAAGCGGCTTTTCCGCTCTCTCTTTTAACAATCGAATAGTGTCATAGACGCTACCAATGCAGAAGTACTCAAGTTGGTGACGAGGCGCCCCTGCTAAGGGCGTAGGTCGGGAAACCGGCGCGAGAGTTCGAGTCTCTCCTTCTGCGCCAAAAAGAAACGACAATTTTCGAAAGAAGATTGTCGTTTCTTTGTTCTTTTCACTGTTCTCTTTTCGTTTTTCTCTTTTCTCTCGGATTGTCGTTTGCAAATAAAAGATAAAAGAGAAAAGAGAAAAGAAAAGGTAGCTTTGCAACGCAAAGCATTGATTATAAATATTATTAATGATACAATTCATTTTGAGGTGATATCAGTGGAAAGTCCGTTGCTTAATAAATCTCTTGATTTTGCGACTAAAATCGTTTTATTTTATGAGACGTTTTCCAAAACGAAAAGGGATACCACAATTGCAAAACAGCTACTTCGTTCTGCTACGAGCGTTGGAGCAAATATAAATGAAGCTGTTTACGGCAACAGCAAAGCGGATTTCATTTCAAAGTTACATATTGCACTTAAAGAAACTGGCGAAAGTATCTATTGGCTCACTCTTTTGAAAAGGACAAATTTAATTGATTATAAATATGACGAATTACTTTTGCTTGCTGAAGAAATAAAAAGAATGTTGATAGCGTCACTCAACACCGCAAAGGGAAACAAATAAATTGATTGATATTTTTCTATACTGTGCTGTAAAGTACATAAGTTAAAAAGTAGGAAAATCATATAGATCATTGCGGAACGCAAAGACTTGAAACCGACCGACTGGTTTTAAGGCGATGCAAAAGATAAATAGCAAAATTAATTTCCCACAAAATATTGACACCGAGAATAATGTGTTGTATAATGAAACAAAAGAAAAATCGGCAATCCCGCTTACGACCGCCTTCAACCGCGTTGAAAGGAGACTGTTATGTTTAAGAGAATTATATCGCTTATTATTGCAGCAACCGTAATTTTTGCGTTTGGCGCCTGTGCGAAGAAAGACAACTCAGCCGATGCTTTAAGCGTATACAATATCGTCGGCACGGACAAATGGAACAAAATGAGCCGCGCCGAGCGGGTCAGCGCGTGCCAGATTCCGGCGGATACGCTCTCTAAGATGTCCTCCGCCGAGCTTGTCCGTGCGGTGATCGAATATCCGTTTTTCGTCGATATTCTCGCATATGACGATGTGAAAACGGGCTATAAGGCTCTGCGCTCCGAGTGCGGCGCCTTGCAGGAACTCGTCGAAAGAGAGGACGGAGCGCAAGCTCTTTTGAATGTGTATAATGACGCTTCGGCTCAGCCAGAAAACGCCGACAGCAACGAAATAAAGTGCCTCGAACTGCTGCTTATGCAGGACGATTTTGCCGAAGTTATGACAAAATAACAGGTGGTTGAGATTATAAAATGCCTATGCCGGCAGCCGATTTTTTCATGTTCTTAAAACCTCAGGCGTTCGCCTGAGGCTTTTTATTAGATGTATCGATATTAAAAAACAGATTTTGTTGTATATAAGGCGCAAACTTCGTTCGCCTTTCAAAAATCCGCACAAATTTTAGACCGCGTACCTCGTAGGGACAGCCCTTGCGGCTGTCCGCTATCGGCGCAGCCGATACGAATTTATAGTAATTGCGGATTGTTGATAATTAGCTACTACCTTCGCGTCGCACCATAGTTAAGTGATATACGCTTCCCGCATTTCGGCATTTTCTTTTTATTTGAAAAAGAAAACGCCTGCAAAAGAAAAGCAAAACAGGGGGAATCCCCCTGTACCCCCGCAACGCCGCGCCGCAGTATACAGCTCGCGGTTCTCAATTAGTTGCTCGGCACATTCGCGCGCAAACGCGCCGGAGCTTGAACGAGTGCGCGCTCGTGCGTCTTGCTTCGCAAGTCGTTCCCTCGCTCTTCTAAAAAAAGTTTATCAAACACTGCGGCGCGGCTATTGGGAGCCTGATTATAAAAATTAATTGAGTCGCTTACTTTTACTTTGCTATGGCTGAAGTAATATACAACTCCCAATTTGCCAATTCATTCCCCAATCATCTCTTCAATAGCCTTTTCAAATTCCTCGTTCTGCTCCGGGCGGCGCTTCTGCGGACCCTTTATTCTGCCGCCCGCCATGCGGATCTTCTTCGTCTCGTAGCGCGAATTCAGCAGCGCATCGATGTTGTCGGTGGTGTATATCAGCCCGTTCTGATTGAGCGCGCTCGCTTCGCGGGCAAGGCACATTGCCGCGAGCCCGTAGTCCTGCGTGACTACAATGTCCCCGCGTTCGAGCAGGTTTACTATTCTGAAGTCGACGCTGTCAGCACCCTTCGAGACCGTCACGGTCTTTGCGCCCTCGCGCTCGAATATGTGCGATGTGTCGCAGAGAATGAGGCATTCGATCCCGTGCCGCTTTGCCGATTTTATGCATATGTCAACCACCGGACAGCCGTCCGCGTCTATCAGTATTTTCATTTTGTCGCCTCCCGGGATTGTTTTTTTTGCTGTTTTATGATACTATAAAACAGTATACAACACTATTATACACTTGAAAAGAGGTGCCGCGATGTTCTGTACAAAATGCGGAGCTGTTGTTGACGAGAAAACCGGCGTCTGCCCGAACTGCGGCGCGTGCGAGCGCGTTGAAGAAAAGGCGGAGAAGCCCGATTCCAAGAAGAAGCTTCATCTCGGAAAAGCGACAAAGACCGCAAAGAGCTATGCCGTAATATTCTCGGCGTTCATGGTGTTCCCGGCGATGATCTGCACCGTCGTCAATATCTTGAACCCCGGCGATAAATTCTGGGCGGGCTATGTCCTCGGCGCTATCGCCGTTGCGTGGGTGTTTCTCGTTTTGCCCGTTCTGCGCGTGACTCCCGCACCCGTGACCGCGGGTATCTGCTTCGTCGTGCTCGCACTCTATCTTCTTTATATCGCAAAAATGCAGGGCGTTATCAGCTGGTATTACAGCTACGCCGTGCCGATCTGCGCCGTGATATGCGGCATGGTCGCGCTGACTACCGGATTGATATCCAAAAAGATAGCCACGGGCATACATATCCCCGCGCTGCTCTCTGCCGAAGTCGGAGCGTTCCTTATATTTATTGAGATCCTCTGCGATCTCAACGCGCGCGGACACATCGAGCTGCGCTGGTCGCTGATAACAATGTGCGTTTTCGTGTCGATATCCGTCATCTGCGAAGCGGTCGCATATGTTGTCCGCCTCAATGCGAAAAAATGAGCAAAAAAAGAAAGAACTGTATCGAAATACAGTTCTTTCTTTCAGAAAGGTGATCTCAGCCGAGAAGCTCTTCGTAAGACATACCGAGAACTTCCGAGATAGCCTTGAGCTCAAAATCGGTAACATAGCGAAGCTGACCTTCGAGCTTGGAAAGACCCGATGCGTTGAGGTCGATGCCCTTGATCTGGAGCTGAGTCAGCAGATCCTTCTGCTTCATACCCATGCTCTTTCTCTTCTGCTCGATCTTTGCTCCGACAATGTTTCTGTCTCCGAGCGCCTGCTTTCTGATTCTCATAACTCCTACCTCCTATATTCTTCCGCCTACAATTTAGGCGGTCAATAGTAAAATCCGGCGGAATTTTGTCCGCTCGGGCTTTCACTGGCTTTATTATATCATACGAAAAATTACAATGCAAGAGTTTTTCTTCAGGAATTATAATTTATTTACAAATTGATTGAGAATTGCCACATTCCGAAAAATTTAATGATAAAAGATGATAATTTGATAAAAATGCTGATTTGCTGTGAAAAATCAGGGGCATTTTCAGAAAAAATAAGGATAAGCACGATTCTAAAGCGTGATTCCGAAAGGAATTTGCGCCGGAAAATATAAAAAGTTTATTTGTTGTTTATAAACGATAAAACGAAAGGACTCTTTCTCATGGATTCACTCAACTCGTTAAAGGGAAGAAATCTGACGATGCTCGTCGATTTCTACGAAATGACGATGGCAAACGGCTATCTCAAAAACGGCATGGGGGACACTGTCGCTTATTTCGACATGTTCTTCCGCAAAGTGCCCGACGGCGGCGGATATGTCATTATGGCGGGCGTCGAGCAGCTCTGCGAATATCTCAAGGGGCTCAAGTTCACGCCCGAGGATATTGAATATCTCCGCGGCAGGGGATTCTCTGAAGAATTTCTCGATTATCTTGCCGATTTCAAATTCAGCTGCGATGTTTATGCTGTCCCGGAAGGCACTCCGATATTCCCCGGCGAGCCGATAGTCACCGTCAAAGGACCGATAATGCAGGCTCAGTTCGTGGAGACGATGGTGCTTCTGTGCATCAATCATCAGAGCCTTATCGCCACCAAGGCGAACAGAATAGTCCGCGCCGCGCAGGGCAGACCGATAATGGAGTTCGGTTCGCGCCGCGCCCAGGGCTTTGACGCCGCTATTTACGGCGCCCGTGCGGCATATATCGGCGGATGCGCCGGAACTGCCTGCGCCGTTTCGGATATAATGTTCGGCGTGCCGGCGCTCGGCACCATGGCGCACAGCTGGGTTCAGCTTTTCGACACCGAGCTCGAAGCGTTCTGCGCCTATGCCAGGGAGTATCCGGACAACTGCGTCCTGCTCGTCGATACCTATAACGCGCTCAAGTCCGGCGTGCCAAACGCTATCGAAGCGTTCAAGCGTGAGCTTCTGCCCAGGGGCTACAGACCCAAGGGCATCAGATTCGACAGCGGCGATATCGCATATCTTTCGCGCAAGGCGCGCAAAATGCTCGACGAAGCCGGCTTTGAGGACTGCACGATAGTCGCCTCCAACTCGCTTGACGAGTATCTCATCAGAGATATGATCGGCCAGGGCGCAAAGGTCGACTCTTTCGGCGTCGGCGAGAGACTCATAACCTCATCTTCGAGCCCCGTCCTCGGCGGAGTGTACAAGCTCTGCGCCGTTGAGAAGGACGGCAAGATATGCCCGAGAATAAAGATAAGCGACAATGTCGCCAAAATATCTACTCCCTGCTTCAAAAAGCCGTGGAGACTCTTCGACCGCGAGACCGGCAAGGCTATCGCCGACCTCGTGACCCTCAACAACGAAGTCATCGACGATACGAAGCCCTATGAAATTTTTGACCCCGACTTCACATGGAAGAGAAAGATAGTCGAAAACTATGTCGCAAAGCCGCTGACCGTCCAGCTCTTCAAAGATGGTGAGTGCGTCTACGAGTGCCCGCCGCTTGACGAGGTAAAGAGATACTGCGCCGAGCAGATCGATACCCTTTGGGACGAGGTGCTGAGATTCGACAATCCGCATAACTATTATGTCGACCTCTCACAGAAACTCTGGGACGAGAAGCAGCGTCTGCTCGCGGAGCACGGAAAGAAGGATGAGCGGTGAGCAGAGGATATAAGTTATTGACCGCGGTGCTTTCACTCGCCGCAGCGGCTGTTACCGGAGCGATAATGTTCGGAAAGCTCAAAGAATAATATACATTATATAGTGCCGGCAGCAATCTTTGTGCTCTGCCGGCACTTATTTTGTATATGGAGCTCGAAACGCCCGGATAAGTGTAAAAGAAGTTAAGAAAAAGGTTAAAAAAGTTGGAAAAA
>CAVAWW010000016.1:0-38687 GCA_963592475.1 bacterium | reverse complement strand
GAATACCCGCCGGTGTGATGGAATTGGCAGACGTGCCGGACTCAAAATCCGGTGGTGGTGACACCGTACCGGTTCGACCCCGGTCACCGGCACCAAAAGTCCACCGTAATTTTGATAGAATTACGGTGGACTTTTTATTTTAACAAATTGGAATTTGAAGAGGTACTGAACAATGGCACGAGCAAGGTATCAGGTCTTGGTCATTCCATATTGCATAGAGGATAGTAATGTACAATTCTGTTTATTTCGAAGGAGCGATATGGGTATTTGGCAATTCATAGCAGGCGGAGGAGAAGAGGAGGATATCTCAATCATTGAGTCGGCAAAAAGGGAAGCCTTTGAAGAAGCCGGGATTTCTAAGACATGTAACTTTTTCAAGCTCGACACCTGCTGTAGCATACCATCTAATTGTTTCAAGAACGCAGAAACAATATGGGGTAAAGAATGTTTCGTCATTCCGGAGTACGCATTTGCGGCGAGAGTAGCGGACACTTTTTTGCAGCTGTCTCATGAACATACCGAATATAAATGGCTGACTTATTCGGAAGCTCAAACGGTACTTCGATACGACAGCAATAAGACCGCTCTGTGGGAACTGAACCGGCGCATTGCGCTTGGAATGTTGAAATAGATAACTTCCATTTTGCCGCAATATTCAGTTAAAAATACCGTTTCAAGATGGCACTGCACCCTTGTACGATTTCTATCAGGATTATAGTTCTTTGCCAAAAGAGGCCCTGTTCATTTGAACGAGGTCTTTTGATTGTTGCGTAACAAAAGCAAGCCGCGCCTGCCTTTAAGAGCAGACGCGACATCGAGCACCTCTTTGATTATCTTCCAGATAAACACGAACGGCGCGAGAGCCATGACCGCGCTGACGGCGGACAGGATAATTGACGCGACCGTCAGAAACCTGAAATTGCCGGCATAGCCGAAAAGGCGCTTGAGATCGGACGGCTTTTTCTCGGTTTTCTTATCCAATTTACATTCCTCCCTGTGAAGTAATTAGCAGTTGCTAACCGCTTGACTTTTTTATAGGGATCGCGGCTTTCTGCGTCCCTTACGAAGAAAAGTATAAAGCTTTCCGCCTCCCCTTTCCGCTCTTTTTGGGCGCAATAAGACTCCAAAAGGACAAAAAGCGAACCGCCCGGCGAAAAACCGGGCAATTCGCTATAGGAGAATGAGAAATCGGCTTAGCAAAGCCGCCGCGGGGAGCGCGGCGACTCTGCCGAAACAAAAGGATTATTTGCCGAAAAGTTTTTTGATGAGGTTGATTATCGCGCGGAAGGGAGCGGTAATAACATTCAGTATCTTCTTAAATATGCTGTCGGACTTGACGGTTACGATAAAGTCGGCAGAAGCTACAACGTTGCCGTCATCGTCAACGAGGGTCATTGTTACGGTCGCTGTGCCCTTTTTGATTCCGGTCAGCTCACCTTCGTCAGGATCGACGGTAACAACGCTCGGATCCGAGCTGCTCCATTTATAGTGATAATCGACATAGTCCTCCTGTATCACAGGAGTGTATATCAGCTTTTCGCCGACCTTTATGGTAGGACCGTCGCCGAAGTCAATGACCTGAACCGTGTTTATCTCAACCTCGGCTGAGAACTTCGATTCCGAATCAGTGACGCTTATCGTCGCAGTGCCGACGGA
Source organism: bacterium (assembly GCA_963592475.1). Taxonomy (GTDB): domain Bacteria; phylum Bacillota; class Clostridia; order Oscillospirales; family Acutalibacteraceae; genus CAG-177. The sequence continues at coordinate 37,031 of CAVAWW010000016.1, read as the reverse complement.
GAGAGCCTTGACAAGTCCGTTTTCGTCAACCGAAGCGACGGACGGATCGGAGGATGCCCACACGAGGTCGGGCAGCGACGCGCCGTTGGGCTGCGCAGCGGCAGCGAGCTGATAAGAACCGCCGACAGGGATGGGCGAAGAGGGAGACGCGAGAGTTATGCCGGTGGTTTTAACAGGCTCGTTTGCTATATTGAAATCCGCCTTATCGCCGGTTGCACTGTCACCCGATTGAGCCAGCGTGAGCACGCCGTATGTTTCATCATTTATCTCGCCAAAGCTATAATCATTGTTAAGATAAGAGAATGTTGCGTTATCAGTCAGCGGAACAACAACAGTAGTCTCCGCATCATCGGAAAGCTCATACATTGTATACTCAACGCCGCCTAATGTGCCTTCCATCTGCGACTTGCATACATAATCTTTTACATCAACGGTTCCTGTTGCCGCATATATGCAGCGAGATGCATCATATTTATCTGCAAACTGATAATATTTTGCAACATCTCTAAGAGCTATGCAATCAATCGAACCGGAAAATGTACTTTGGGGTGCCTGATAAACTTTACCATTAGAGCCTTTATAAAAGTACGTTTCTATATTTGGGAAATTGTTGTCATACGCATAAATTCTCTGCTGTCCGTTTACTTCTTTGTAATACAAGAAGTTTATAGCATGACCGCCTTCAGACTCTTTCCTAAATCCTATCTGCAAAGAACCCTTATTATCATAATTGTGGTTTTTAACATAATTAATTACGGCGTTCCAATCAGAGCTAATATTTGCTTTTCCGGTAAGATAAGTACTTCCTCCCGCAACAGTAGCACGAACAGAATAGCTACCCTGTATACGCTGATAATGACATATTGGTTTTATTACATCCTTTTTTTCAAAAGAATACAAACTTCTTGATATATCTTTTCCTATAATCTTTCTGTCTAATGCTCCTATATAATATCCAGAGCTTGTTATAGACATACCAAAGCAATGGCCGGCCGAATCCTTATCCGTAAAATTATTAAAGCTGTATGTTTCATCACCAAGGTTATAGATATCAACGGCGAAATTAGTTCTTAAGGCAGGACGCACACCATCCGGGGTGAAATTAATATCATTCTTGATATAGTGATTAAGATCACCGTCATGACTGACTCGGCTGGTATGATAGGAATCGTGTCCGGCCGAACGCAGTCGCATGCTTGACTGCCCATTCGAATCAACATAAAGTCCCTGGCTCTTCGCGTAATCGCTTCCCTTTGACAGACGATTTGAGCGAGAGGATAATCCATATGCGGCATTATTGATATCGCTGTAAGACAGAAGGAATATCTTGTCCTTTGTAGTTTCACTGTTATATTCACTATGGTCAGTTGAATAAGCTCTGTTGTCAAGTGTCGTGGTCAGTATGCTCTTTTTCTCGGCAGCAGAGAAAGCAGTATTGTAAAAATCATTATTCAACCATTTTCTGATACTGCTTGTAGCATAGTCATTAGCGTAGTGTGTATGTGCAGAATCATTCCAATAAGCGGTTCCGTTCTTATCTGTTCCATATTCATACACCGTATTGCTGTATGCCTGAGAGTCAACAATGTTTTCACAAAGGACAAGACCGGTAGCGGGATCAAGCACACGCCACTTCAGCGGTTCAAATTTGAAATAATAGACATTGTTTGTGTAATATCCATTGTACTTCTGATGAAGCTCGCCTGAAGATAATGAAGTATGCGTATAGTAAGGTCTGTACTGTGAGAATGTAACGGCGCGATATTTTACTCCGTTGTAGGTGAAATCGGAATATTTCATCCAATCGCCCTTTGCCATAGAACCCACATTGTCGTTTCCGCTATAATAGCCATAGCTGGTCCACGTCTTTGCGATTTTATTGAGGGCTGAAATAAGCGTCGAATCCGTAACTCTGCTCTGCGGGTACGAACCAAGCTTGACTACATCGCCAACATTGTAATCCCCACTGAGCGCTTCGGCTTTGGGCGCAAAAAGGCTCGCCCAATCGACGCCGGCAAGCTCGCTTATCGGCGCGACGCCGAGCACCATGATGAGTGCAAGGGTCAGAGCCAAAAGCGACTTGAAAATGTTTTTCCGTTTTGCTTTCATGTTTTTTGCCTCCGTTTTATTTTTGTATTCTCACGGCAGTGCCGTTTGATACCTTGGGTGTGGGTGGTGTGTTTTTTGTCGCCGCACCATGCCGATCAATTCGGGTCGTAGGGACGGGGCTCGCCCCCGTCCGCACAGGTCTGCTGAAACTTTGTATCGGCTTCGCCGATATCGGACAGCCGCAAGGGCTGTCCCTACGGATACGGGGCAATGAATTTTGTGCAGATTTCGCGGGCTAACCCCTCAGTCGCTTCGCGACAGCTCCCCTGCAGGGGAGCCTATGGCAGTGTGATTTTATGCGCTTTATGCCGCCGTCGGAAATTCTTTCAAGTATATAATAGCATGTTTATTTTCCTTGTCTATAGTCTTGGTATGAAATGCATTTTTAGTGGTACAAACGCGCTTATTTTTCTTTTATCGCATACAAAAGCAAGCCGCGCCTGCCTTTAAAAGCAGACGCGGTTTGTCTATGGAAGCAAATCTATGAAGAGAGCTATGTCTTATACGAGCGCGGCGCCGAGGGCTTTGCACTCATCGAGGGCGGAATCATCGGGAGCTTCGTTGCAGATAACCGGCTCGGAGACTACCTCTGCGCCGTCGCCGCGGCAAGTGTCCTCCCATGTTCTCATCCACTCGCCGTCGCCCCAGCCGTAAGAGCCGAAGAGGGCGATTTTCTTGCCGCCGAGCTTGCTCTCGCAGTCGGAGAACATCGGCTCAAACTCACTTTCTTCAAGCTCCTCCGCACCCATTGCGGGGCAGCCGAAAGCTATGGCGTCGAACTCATCGACCATGGAAGAGTTGAACGAATCGGGAGTGAAGAGCTTCACCTCCGCGCCCTTATCTTTTGCGCCCTGCGCAACGGCATCCGCCATGGACTCCGTATTGCCTGTTCCGCTCCAATATACAACAGCTATTTTGCTCATAATATTTACCTGCCTTTCAGAATTTTGATTTATTGTCAGCGCGCGCCGTTTACGACGAGCCTTTCAAACGAATTATGCCTGCGGTAAGCGTCCTTATACACTCTCGTGCATTTTTTATAGAGCGCGAATTTCTTCTTCGCCGCCTCCTCGTCGCCGTAGACTCTCCATATGCCGACGCATTTCGCCTTGTCCGCGCCGTATTTTATGAAGCCGTTGACATCCTCGGACGGGTAGCCGAGAAACAGCCCGATCTCATGCGGGAAGGTCTCCTGAGAATTGACCCTTCTGACGAGCTCGGCGACGCATTTGTCCGCGTCATCAATTGGATAAGCCTTTTCGGAGAGAATGGAGAGCGCCTGCGAGTCTTTTAAATCGGCTCTGAGCCTGTCGGGGCGATACATATATATCAGCACGCGCTTTTCGAGATATTTTACCGGGAGCAGGCGCACCCCGCGCGGGACGAGCTTCATGTTCATGCGGCGTATGCTCTCGTTGAGCGTCTTTTTATCCTCCATCGGGCATGTAAAGAGATTGCCGGTTTTGAGCCCCGCCATGGTCGGCGAGCACTGGGATATAACAAGATCTTCGGACATTTTATTTCTCCCCTTTCGCGTGGATATCAAGTATATTTTTCAGCGCAGAGACCGAGCTTGTCGCGCTGTGCGCCACGGGGATATTCTTCTTTTTCGCCTGCCCCATGGCTATCGACAGCATCTTATGAGACATCGTCCCGGTAAACAGTACAAGAAGATCGGGATTGCCGAAATTCTGCATTCCCCTGTCGGGTTTTGCAAACACCTTCGCCTTGCACGAATATTCACGGCAAAGATCCTCATACCGTCTGACCATACATTCGTTGCCGCCGACTATCACTACGCTCATAATTCAGCTCCTTTTGGTTAGCAGTTGCTAACCGCAGTCTAAAAAGTAAATGCCTTGCGGCATCACTCTTTCTTATATTATATCACAACGGCGTCTGTTTTTCGACTCCGTTCGGGCACACTTATTTGTCCGCCGACTGGCGGTATTCATTCGGCGAGACACCGCAGACATCGCGGAATGCCTTGGCGAACTTCGAGCCGTTGTTGTAGCCGAACACTCCCGCGACCTCAAGCACGCTCTTGTCAGTAGTCTTCAGCATATGCGCCGCAGACTGCATTTTGAGGGCGCGGATATAAGAATATATCGACTCGCCGTAGACCGAGCGGAAGCTGTTCTTTATGCTCGTGCCGGAGGCGTGGAACAGCCCGCAGAGGGTATCGAGAGTCACATGGCTGTCCATATGCTCGGTGAGATAACCGCAGACGCTTTTGGCGAGGTTCACCTGCGGCCTCGAAACGAAGTCATCCTTGCCGGAATCGTTTTCAAGGTCGATAGCGCTGAGGAACAGGAACAATTCAAGTATCTTGACCTTGAAATAGCCCTTGCGGATATTCTCGGGAACGCCGCTGTAAAGCTCGGAAAAGATATGGTCGATAGCCGGGTCGGAGCGGGATATGTATCCCCTGCCGCCGGCATAGAAGCGGCTCATCAGCTGCTTCGGATCGACATTCACATCGCCCAGAACATATGAGAGACATTCGGGCGTTTTGTCGACATCGACGACTATTGTTATTCCTCTGTAATATCCGAGCGGAAAGCTCGAACCGTAGCCGCTGTCGGGCTTGCAGCAGACGGTCAGATCGCCGGGTCCCAAATAGCACGAGCCTTTTTCAAACTCGCACTCGAAGCGTCCCTCGCGGCAATGGTTCAGCTCGAAGATATTGCCGGGCTTGGCGTTTTCCCTGAAATTGCCGTGCATATGCACATCGTCATAGACAAGGTCGATGCCGGGAAAGACGGAATAGCAGGTCATGTCGATATAGCCGGCTCCGTCCTCGAGCCTGTAAACGGTGCAGTCATCGGTGCGCGAAATAATCTTCACATCGTCGCCGTATATATTCTTTTCAAGCTCAGTTGCCGTCATGCCGCCACCGCCTTTCCCGGTTTCAGTTTTATAATATTTACTTTTTCAGGAATCCGAAAAGTCCCTTTTTCTCTTCAAACTCCTCGGAGCTGATGCTTTGGAGTTCATAGCCCGTTTTGTCGATAACGCTCTTTATTTTATCTTCGTCAAGCGCCTCTTTCGAGACTATGACCGTCTCGCCCTTTGTGTGGGAAGAGTTCACTTTTTTGACATCAAAGCTGTTGCGGATAGCGTCGTTTATATGCGACTCGCACATTCCGCACATCATTCCATCAATTTTCAGCGTTGTTTTGATCATTTCAAGTTCTTCCTTTCAAAACGCGGTTAAACGCCGTAAATTTTTATGTCTATCCTGCGAAGAATATCACGGGGTGATATTTTTGCAGTACAGAAATCTTAGTGAATTGATTACTCAAAGCCGCAGTTCGAGAAAATATTTTCTCTCGCTGCCCGTAGAGTTCCAGATGCAGCTGCACGGGCAGAATGATTATATTCATTCTGCGCATCAGCTGCACTCGGCGGCGGAGCTGATTAAAATATATGACCGCGAAATTATGATATCCGAGAGTCTCGACCGATATTTTAAATAGTTACTCGGCGGACTTGAGAGCCTCGACCATATCTATCTTGCGGTTCTTGCGCGCGACCATGAGACTGACTATCAGCGAGACTCCGAAGGTCAGCAGTGCGCTGACAACATATGTCTTCCAGCTGACGACGGTATTCATCTCATACTCCCCTGCCATCGCGCTGACAAGGTAGCTGAGAGTCCCGAGTCCGCACGGGATGCCGATAATAACGCCGATAAGCGTCAGCCACATATTCTGACCGATAAGCAATTTTCCTATCTTTTTGTCCCTGAAGCCGACGACTTTGAGAGTCGCCATCTCGCGGTAGCGCTCGGTGTAGCTCATGACGCCGAGGTTATAGAGCACGACCATGCCGAGCCCGAGAGCCGCGACAACAAGAATGCCTATCATCATGTTCTGTATCTCGGTGAACGTATCGAACGAATCGACTATCGACTGCTTCGTCTGAACGCTCTTTATCAGGCTGTCGGAGGCGATATCGGATTTTTCGGTGCTCGTATAAATTGAATCGATATTATACGGTATATCGAGCTTTTCGGCATATTCGGGCGAGATAACAATGCTCTCGGTAACGCTGCGGATAAGTCCCGCGATTTTGAGCTCGTATTCTTTGTCCGAGCCGTAGGGGCTGATTTTGAAGGTATCGCCCGCTTTGAGCCCGAACTCATCGGCTATTCTCATGCAGACATACGCGCCGTCGTTGCCGAGTTTTATATAATCGGTGTTCTCATCCGGGAACTTAACTTTATCGTGTTCAATATTATATATATCGAGCGAGAGTGTCTTTTCATCGTGCTTGACGCTGACGGAAGAGCTCCAATCGCCGTCATATTTATCTGCAAGGGCTTCGCACTGCTCTTTCGTCGTGCCCTCGGCGACATATATTCGCGATGAGTAGGCTATTGCGCCGTCATAGTACATATCGAGGAACGCGGACATGGTGTCGCGCATTCCGAGCGAACCGACAACGAGCAGCGTGCAGCCGATTATGCCGATAAGGGTCATGGCGGTGCGCGACTTATGGCGCATGATATCGCGCAGATTCCAGCGCGTGCCGAACGAGAGCTTATGGAAGCCGTTCGTTCTCTCTATGAGCAGAGCTTTCATTCTCTTGGGCTCATACGGGCGCAGGGCATCGGCGGCGGTGCCGTGGAGTATCTTCTTGACGCACAAAAAACCGATAAGTGTCAGGATAAGTATCATCGCAACAACAATTATAATGCAGAACAGCGGCATACGCAGACGCCAATACGGCATATCAAGATATGTTCCCATCGTGCCGTTCGGGTTCATAACACTCCATGCGATAATATAGCCGAGCGCCGTTCCGAGAACGGAGCCGACGATGCCGATCGAAAAGGCATATGAAGTATAGTGCGCGAGAATACGCCTGTCTTTGAAACCGAGCGCCTTGAGCGTGCCTATCTGCGTCTTTTCCTTTGCGGTCAGCCTCTGCATGGTCGTTACCATAGTCAGAACCGCGATAAGCAAAAACAGCGGCGGCAGGACAGAGCCCATTGTTTTGCCCTCGTCGCTCTCACCCTTCGCCTGGGCATAAGCCGTGCTCTCGTCCTTTGAAAGAATGAGCGTAGTCTTGCCGAGAGCGTCGTCGACTGAATTTTCAAACTGCTTTCTCGAATCATCGGAGATAACATTTATCTGCGGATAAAAATCCATGCCGACTGCTTTTTTATAGAGAGCCGGCGAAATGAACGCGTAGCCGTAGGTCGTATAATCGGGCATGAGCTGCGTCTCATCGCGCACGCAAATCATATATTCTCCCGCTTTTATCAGGCCTTTGACCGTTCCGCTGACCTCAAAATTTTTATATACAAGCGTCAGCTTGTCGCCTATCTTCACATCGTTTTTAGAAGCGTATATATCCGACAGCCAGATGCCGTCCTCGCTCGCGGAATTATATTTTTCGCCGTCCATGAGCACGAAGCCCGAGACATTCTCGTTCTCCGTAACGGTCATCGCGAGGCTATCGCCCTCACGCTCTTTCACATCGGCGTTGACGGAGAGATAACGCGAGGCTGCTTTCACTCCGCTTATGTCCTCTATTTTTTTAAGCTCGTCTTTTGAAAAGCCCGACTCGGATATTATTCTGTAATCCGCATAGTTGGATTCTTCGAAAAACGAAGCCATGTTGTCCTCAATGCTGACCCATTCCATATTGAAGCCGACAAAAATTCCGACTCCGAGGACTATCATGATTATCATCGAGATAAACTGCGCGCGGTAAAGACGCATCGTTCTCAAAAGCTTTTTGAACAGCATACTGCGCCTCCTTTACCAATCGATCTCGTCGGCAGAAGCCGGAGAAGGCTGATCCTCGCAGGAGACTATCCTGCCGTTTTTCACTCTTATAACGGTATCCGCCATCTTTGCTATATTCTGGTTATGCGTGACGATAACTATCGTCTTGCCGTAATCGCGGGCCATTTTGAGCAGAAGTTTGAGCACGCGCACGCCGGTCTCGGAATCGAGCGCGCCGGTCGGCTCATCGCACAGGAGTATCTTCGGATTCTTCGCGAGCGCACGGGCGATAGACACGCGCTGCTGCTCGCCGCCGGAAAGCTCAGAGGGGAACTTCTTGAGATGATCCGCAAGTCCGACTTCTTCGAGCATCTTTGTTGCGGAGAGCGAATCCGGGGCTATCTCTTTGACGAGCGAGACATTCTCGTGAACCGTAAGGGTCGGGACGAGATTATAGAACTGGAACACGAAACCGACTTTCTTCGCTCTGTAATCGGCGAGCTCGTCGTTCGAGAGCTTCGATATATCCTCGCCCTCGACATATATCTTTCCGTCGGTCGGGCTGTCAAGTCCGCCGAGCAAATTCAAAAGCGTGCTCTTTCCCGCGCCGCTGGGGCCGAGGATAACAACAAACTTCCCCTCTTCAAGCTCCATATTCACCGAATCGAGAGCCTTGAGTTCGTGGTCGCCGCTTTTATAGACGCGGCTCACATTTTCAAACTTTACTACTGCCATTGCTTTTCTCCCTTTCTTGCTCATATCTTCTGCTCATGTGTTCGAGGCTGTCCTGCGGAACCTCCGAGAGCAGAGAACACACAGCCATCTGCAGATCCCCCATGTCGGGGAACATACATCGCAGACTCTCCGAAACTATCTCATAGTAATGCCCGTAGCGGCGCGCGGTATCGTTGCCCGAATCGGTGAAATGCGCCACTCCGTAAGAGGTTTTGCTGATTATCCCAAGTTCCGAGAAAGTGTCCATCATATTATGTACGCTCGGCTTTGACAGATTGAGCGCCGAAGCAAGGTCGACGCAGCGGACTCCGCATCCGTCTCTGTCGAGCTCCTTCATTGTCAGAAGGTAGCGTATATTTGACGCCGTAAGTGTTCTTCGGTTTGTCATGATCTTCCTCCCGCAATAAAGTGTCAAACATTTGATTAGCATTTGCTAACCACAATCTTTAAAAATCGATTAGCTCCCGCTAACCAAACTATATGGTAAACTATTCTTTGCGCTGTGTCAATATGATTTTTGCCTGTTTTATTGACAGACTAACAAATTCGGCAACATCCACAAACGATTAGCATATGCTAACCGATAATCTTGTCGAAAAGCACGGCACAAAGACATATTGATTTTCGGGCGGGTGCGTGATATCATTAATTACACAAATTAATGAACGGAGGGGTAAGATGCACCTGCAGGAATCCGGCGAGATGTATCTCGAAACAATATATGTACTTTCAAAGAAAGGCGTTGTGCGCTCGCTCGATGTCGCGGAATACATGGGCTTTTCAAAGCCGAGCGTCAGCCGCGCCGTTGGACTTCTCAAGCAGGGCGGCTATCTTCTCATGGACAAGGACGGATATCTCACGCTCACCGATGCGGGGCTTGAGGTCGCGCACAAGATATATGAGCGGCACACCGTGCTCTCGAATCTGCTGATCCGTCTCGGCGTCAGCGAAGAAGTCGCGATCGAGGATGCATGCAAGCTCGAGCACGACATAAGCGACGAGACATTCGCGGCGATAAAAGAGCACGTTGTCAAAAATATCGACAGTCTGAAATAATTTTCGTCGGCAAAGTTCATATATTTTTGCTTTTGCAGTTTTGTTTTGAAAATATTCAATAGTACAGATAGGCATGTTCAACAATTCGACGCTTTTTCTTTTGTTGAACATGCCTAAATATATTTGTGCGCTTGAAAAGCCTTTTTACACATGGTATAATAATTTGAGATTATGTGTAAAGACTTGCACATAAAGTATTACACAAAAGGAAGGTAGAAATGAGCAAAGGAAAGAACCAAGCGCCGAGCGGGGCTATCAAGCACAACACCTACACCGGCAAAGAGCTGACAGGTTACTTAGTAGGTCTCGCAGGACAGAACATCATCTACAACATCATCGCAGGCGGACTCCAGTACTACTGGCAGTCGATTATTTTTTTGCCGGCGATGGCCATCTCGGTAATATTCTTCGTCGCCCGCGTTTGGGATGCTATCAATGACCCGATGATGGGTTCGATAGTTGACCACACCAGAACAAAGTGGGGTAAGTGCAAGCCCTACCTCATGTTCGTCCCGATCCCGATAGGAATCATTACCATTCTCACATTCTGCAACAAGACATACACCGACTACACATCGACCGGTGCACATGTACTGATTATCGCCTGGGCGGCAATCTCCTACATTCTCTGGGGTATGTGCTACACCGTCGGCGATATTCCGCTCTGGGGTGTAACCTCGCTTATGACCGACGATGAAAACGACAGAGCAAAGGCTCTTTCGCTCGCCCGTATAGTCGCAAACCTCGGCGCTATCGGCATGCTCATCACTTTCGCAGGAAAGGCTCTCTCCCCCATGTTCCAGGAGAAGAAAGGCCTTGACCTTATTCATGCGGACAAGATGTCCTATATCATAATCGCCGTTATCCTTACGATATTCGCAACTATTCTCTTCCAGTTTGCCGGCTTCTCTGTAAAAGAGAGAGTTCAGCAGTCCGAAAAGAAGTACACCATGAAGGAGAACTTCAAAATCGCGATCTCCAACGATCCGTTCAGAAGGCTCCTCCTCTCGGGCATTCTCAGAAGCCCCATCATGCTTCTCTCGATCGTCGGTCTGTCGCTCGTTATGTACTACTTCTTCGACAACAACCTTGCCAATCTTGTTGTTGACGGCCAGCTTCAGATTATAAAAATCGTTCAGCTTCTGGTTATGGGTATCGGACTTCTCGGCGGTATGATCATCGGTACTGCCGCCACGCCGAAGATGTCCGCAAAGTTCGGCAAAAAGCAGCTCTACAACTTCTATTCAATCGCCGGCGCAGTTCCCTATGCAATGATCTTTGTTGTCTATAAAATAGCCGGCGGCAACCTTATGCAGAGCATGGTTTATGTCGTTTTGATGGCTGTTATGATGTTCGCGGCTTCCTGGGCAATGGGCTCGATAAACATTCTCCAGTCGATAATGATAGCAGACTGCGTTGACTACGAGGAGTACAAGAACGGCGTTCGTACCGACGGCGTGTTCTTCTCCGGCCAGTCCTTCATCACCAAGCTTGCAATGGGCGTTTCCTCGCTCATCTCCGGCTTCATTTATTCGGCTGTTCACTACACCGCCGAATACATCGAGACTCTTAACCTCGACCTGGCGGCAGGAAAGTATCATTTCTACGAGGCAAACGACGGAAAATACGCTATGGCGATGTTCCTGCTTATTTCCATTCCGCCCGCAATCGGTATGCTTCTCTCCGCTATCCCCACTCTCAAGTATTCGCTCACCGATGCGGAGCACACAAGAATCCTCAACGAGCTTATTGAGAGACGCGCAAGCAAGAATAACGGAAACAACGACTGATTGTCTCCGACAAATCAATAAGCACGGCGGTGCAGCTCACTCGGGTTGCACCGTTTTTGATATGCATAAAAAATAACGGAGCAGGCAAAAACCTACTCCGTTATTTTCTTTCGGGTTATTCGAGCGCCCCGTCTCCGCCCATGAGCGCCGTCAGCTCTCTTATGCGCTCTATCGGGAACGGTGGGGAGCACAGCGGTTTCATCGCTATGCTCATCAGCTTCATCGGGTTGTCGTCCGCGGCGACGCGGTTCGAGGACATCGCACCGCATCTGCGGCAGCGGTGGACTATCGCCCACTCGCCGTTTTTTCTCACCCAGACCGCTATGGGATCCATGATTCCCCCGCAGTCCGAAGCTCTGTCTCCGGGCTCGATATCAACATGCAGGCTCGAAAGGCAGTTCGGGCAGTGGTTTCTGTGGTCGCTGCCCGCGCCTTGCGGCACTACAGTGCGCCCGCACACTTTGCAGACAAAAGTCTCGTTGCAGGCGTGAGTCTTATAATAACCTTTTTCATACTGTTTGCGTTTGTTTTCGCGATTCATTTTTCCTCCTGAAGATCATGGTTCGCGGGAGGAACGGCAGAGTGTGTTTTATTTGCCGACCTCCCGGTCAGCGCACGCTCTCCGGTGATTTTGTGATAAGTCTCAAACAAAATCTCCTTAGTCTTTTTATTCAAGAAACGGTCAGATGACCGCTATCTCGTCTGTGTATTCTGCTCCGCACGGCATTATCGACGGCAGAGCGAGAGAGAACAGGTCGGCGGCGCGCTCTTCGATTGAAGATATACGCTTTGCGCGTTCACCGAGCTTTTTTATATCCGCCGCGCGCATAACTATAGGCAGCTTTGCGCTCGAACGCATGGCGCGCAGTTTTTCGCGTCCGATGGAGTTGAAGCCGAGCACGCGGATATACGGCGGTATGCCCTCGCAGTCAGACGCTTCGATACCGAGCAGAAGAGCCGCAACGGCGCGCCTTATCCGCGCATGGGAATAGCGTTTGGTCTTGGCGAGAGAATAAAGCTCATCGAGCGAGGAGGCGCTGCGCGAGGCTGAATATATGCGATTTTCGAGCCCCTCGGAGATATCCGGCACTGCGGCTATTTTTTCGGGCGTTGAGATACGCAGGCACGCAAGTACAGCTTTTTCGAGGGCGTTGATATCCGCCGGCGCTCTGCCCGCCTCTATCTCCGCTTTGAGTATCGCGGCGGCACTTTCGGGCATGAGATCGGCAAAGCCCTCGCCCGCTCTCACTCTGGAGCGTATAAGCGACGCGCTCGCAAATGCATTCACCGTTTCGCCGCTGTCGTGACCCGCTCCCTCGCGCCTGACGGCGAACGGAGCAAGCTCGGATTTGAGCGTATCTATCGCGCGTATATATTCGACGGCGAGCGTATCGTTCGGCGACGAGAGCACCGATGCGACGCGGGGATCGAGCTCCTCCACGGCGCGCTGTCTCGCCGAGGCGAAGCTCACTCCCGAGAGTAGGTTTGCCCGCAGGCTTTCGCGCACGGTGTAGTCGTCAACGGCGCGGGACGCGGCTCTGAGCAGAGCGACGTCGGCGCACTCGCTGCCGAAACTCAGCGTATCAACGCACCCCATGGCGTCGAGCAGCCCGACGGCCCCCCTCGCAAAGGTCTGCGCCGCGGCGCACGCCCACGGGACGGGGAGCGAAACGACGAGATCCGCGCCGTTCATCAGAGCCATGCGCGCGCGGGCGTTCGGATGCATCAGCGCAGTCTCTCCGCGCTGGACAAACCAGCTGCTCATCACGCACACAACCGCCGACGCGCCGTTTTCGCGCGTGCGGGCTATATGATATGCGTGGCCGTTATGGAACGGATTATATTCGGCGACGATGCCTGCGGTGCTCATCGGATTCACTCCTTTTCCGTTTTTCGACAATAAGACAGGGGAATTCTGCAAGAACTGCTTGAAAAATCCTCTTATAGTATATATAATATATCAGTAACGTGCTTGTTTCAAGCAAATCTTTTTATTTGGAGGCAATACTCTTGAAAATTCTTGTTATCAACGCCGGAAGCTCATCGCTTAAATATCAGCTCATCGACATGGACGGCGAGCAGCTTATAGCAAAGGGCATCTGCGAGCGTATCGGTATCGACGGCAGAATCAGCGGTTCGACAACGGACGGCAGATGGTTCAAATACGAGGTGACTCTCGAAAATCACACTGCAGCTTTCCTCGAAGTCGAGAAGGCTCTTACTTCGGGCGACTGCAAGGTTATCGACGATCTCTCCGACATCTCCGCCGTCGGCCACCGCATAGTCCAGGGCGGTTCTCTGTTCAAGGAGAGCGTTCTTGTTGACGAGGATGTTATCGCCGGCATCGAGAGCCTGTGCGATCTCGCTCCCCTGCACAACGCCGCTCACATTCAGGGCATCCGTGCCTGCCGCGAGGTCTTCGGCGAGGATGTTCCGGAAGTTGTTGTTTTCGACAACGCTTTCCATTCGACCATGCCCCCCGAGGCATTCCTTTTCCCGCTGCCCTATGAGTACTACGAGAAGTACAAAGTCCGCCGCTACGGCTTCCACGGCACATCGCACCGCTTCGTCAGCGCTCGCTGCGCGGAAGTTATGGGCGTTGACCTCAAGGATATCAAGCTCATCACCTGCCACCTCGGCAACGGCTCTTCCATAACCGCTATCAAGGACGGCAAGGTTATCGACACGAGCATGGGTCTTACTCCCCTCGACGGCTTCATCATGGGCTCCCGCTGCGGCGGAGTTGATCCCTCGGCTATCACCTATCTTCAGGAGAAAGAGGGCTGGACTCCCGCAGAGACAGCTGAAATCCTCAACAAGAAGTCCGGCGTTCTCGGCATCTCCGGCGTATCGAGCGACGACAGAGACGTTCTCGCCGCCGCAGAGGCAGGCAACGAGAGAGCCGCTCTTGCAAGAAGCATCCAGCGCTATCAGATCCGCAAGTTCATCGGCGCATATGTTGCCGCGATGGACGGCGTTGACGCAATAGTCTTCACCGGCGGCATCGGCGAGAACACCTGCGACCTGCGCGAGGATGTCTGCAAGCATCTTACATATCTCGGCGTTAAGATCGACTGCGAGAAGAACCTCGAGCTCAGAAAGGGCAAGGAGGGCGAGCTTTCGACCCCGGATTCAAAGGTTCGCGTCTTCGTTCTGCCCACCAACGAGGAACTGCTTATAGCCAGAGACACCAAGGCTATTGTCGAGAAGCTCTGATATGAACAGCTGCAACACTTTTATATTTGACAGTTTACCGGAGAAAGAGCTTATCCCCCGGTTTGATATAAGCTCTTTCCACTGGGAAAAAGACGGATATTCGCGCCCGGAGAGCTCCGTGCGGTTCTGCGCGGTGAAAAACGAGGGCTACTATGCTTTTCTTGAAAGCTCCGAAAGCCCCGTGCTCGCGAGATACACAAGGCGCGACGATCCGGTATATACCGACAGCTGTCTCGAAGTGTTCATCGCACCCGTAAGCGGGCGCAGCGAGTACATAAACTTCGAGATGAATCCGAACGGCGCTTATCTGTCGCAGTTCGGAAGCGAGAGAAACGGACGCGTGTTCATAAAAGAACTGACCGAAGAGACCCCGCGCGTCAGTGCAGGAGTTTACACGGACAAAAAGGGCTGGCATGCTCAGCTGTTCATCCCGGAGAGGCTGATATCGTCGCTCTACGGCTGCGATTTTTCAGTCGGCGAGGGCGAAATTCGCGGCAACTTCTACAAATGCGCCGACGATTCGCCGACCCCGCACTACGGTGCGCTCTTCCCCGTTGACAGCGCTTCTCTCGGCTTTCACAATCCCGAAAGGTTCGGCACTATCAAAATAATCAAAAGGTGATACAGATGCAAACGCAGAATACTCCCTTTCCGCTGCAGCAGATAATCGATGAATTCGGTTTTGAGGGAGAATATATCGGCTACCGCGTTTCAAACGACGGTCATATAAACAATACTTTCGTTCTCGATTTCAAGAATGCTGACGGCAGCAGCACAAGCTACCTTGTTCAGCTGATAAACACGAATGTTTTCAAGAATCCAGACGAGCTGATGGAGAATATCGTCGGAGTCACGGGATATCTGCGCAACATAGTTATCGAGCGCGGCGGCAACCCGGAGCGCGAATGCCTCAGGGTGTTTTTCACCAAGGGCGGCAAGCCCTATTTCAGAACAGAGAACGGCGAATGCTGGAGATGCTACAATTTCATCACCGGCGCGCACGCCTGCCAGTCCATTGACGACCCGAAAACATTCTTCAACGCCGCAAAGGCTTTCGGCACTTTCCAGTGCCTGCTTGCGGACTATCCGAGCAACACGCTTCACGAGACCATACCGAACTTCCACAACACCCGCTCCCGCTTTGCCGACTTCAAAAAGGCGGTCAGCGATGATCTCAAGGGTCGCGCGACGGGCGTGCAGGAGGAGATCGACTTCGTTCTCTCGCGTGAGGGCGACACGGGTATTCTCGTCGACATGCTCAGCAACGGCGAGCTGCCGCTGAGAGTCACCCACAACGACACGAAGCTCAACAACGTCATGTTCGACAACGAGACCGACGAGGGCATATGTGTAATAGACCTCGACACGGTCATGCCCGGACTCTCGCTCTACGATTTCGGCGACAGCATCCGCTTCGGCGCAAGCACCGCCGCAGAGGACGAGAAAGACCTCAGCAAAGTGAACTTCGACATTGAGCTCTACAAAGTCTACACCGAGGGCTATCTTTCCGCCGCCGGCAAGAGTCTGACCGATGCGGAGATTGAATATCTCCCCTTCTCGTCGAAGCTCATGACGCTCGAATGCGGAATGCGTTTCCTCGGAGACTATCTCAACGGCGACACTTATTTCCGCATTGACTATCCCGAGCACAATCTTGTCCGCTCCCGCACGCAGTTCAAGCTCGTCGAGGACATGGAGAAGCAGATGGCCGAGATGAAAAAGGTCACACAGGAGATATACGAAAAAGTCTGCAAATAAAAAAGCCATACGGCATGGAGGGTCAGAGCTATGTTATCTCTGATGGACGAGCGTCAGCTCAGGCACAGTCTTGCCCTCTGGACGATGAAAAACAGCCGCTTCGCGCCGCAGCCCGGAGGCTGCGAGGAAGCGGCTTTTATCAAAACTTACGCTGTGCCACAAACGAGATTTGAGCGAGTCAATTCTGCCGTCTCTTCAAACGGCAGACCGCTCTCGATATTCCGCACTGTCATACGCCTCGCCGACTGGCAGTCGCGAAACGGGCAGGAATGCGCGCTGGTCTATCTCAAAGCAGTTGAGACGGACACGGACAGTCTTGGCAACACTGCCGAGATCACTCTGGGCTATTCAATAGTCAGCAGGTGATATACTTTCTTATTGCGGGATATACCCGCTTTGCGATGAACGCGAGCAGCAGGCAGAACACGGCATCCTTCGGGAAGGTCGTGAACACGCAGGCGCTCATCATCTTCATGAAGCCCGGATATGTATTGAGATAGAGCCGTGTGATAAAATAGAAATATACAGTACCGATAATATATATTATCACAGTGCCCGCTAGCGCGGCGAAGAAGAGCTTCCAGAATGTGCGCTCCTTTAAATGCTCGACAATGAATCCCGTGACTACGGCCGCGACAAGGAAGCCGATTATAAATCCGAAGGACGGCTTGAGCACGCAGCCGATTCCCCCGCCGTAAGTGAACACGGGCACGCCGCAGAGACCGAGGATAATATACGCCGCGACGCTCAGCGACGAGCGCCACGCGCCGAGCAGCATCGCAGAGAGCAGAACAAATTCGAGCTGCAAGGTTATCGATATCATCGGCAGAGGTATTTTTATAAATGTGCCGAGGATTATCAGGGCGCACGAAAGCGCACACACGGCGGCGGTCATCGCCCTGCCTTTTGAAGTCATTTTACTTTTCATTCTCTCACCTTCCGGAATTTGGATCGCATTTGATTATATCACAACAACTATACAATCAATTCAACAAATCGACTTTTCAGCGTGAAAATGCGCTTAGAAATACATAAAAACTTTTTCTTATAGCTGGAGGACATACTGATGCAAGAGCTGATTAAAAGAAACACGCCGGAGATTGCCGACCGATTCGCACTCGAAATCGAGGACAGGCGCGAGGGCAAGAGCTTCTATGAAATCGAGGCGTGCGGCGACAAAATAGTTCTACGCGGCGACTGCAAGATAAGCCTTGCAATGGCATATTACAGATATCTGAAAGACTGCTGCGGGGTCAATCTCGCCCACTGCGGCAACGACAAAATAAGCAATATCACCGAAGCTCCCCTGCCCGCGGGCAAGACAGTCCGCATTATCGAGCAGGACAAACGCGCCTACATGAACTACTGCACATTTTCGTATTCCGCCCGCTGGTGGGACTGGGAGCGCTGGGAGCGCGAGATAGACTACATGGCGATGCGCGGAATAAACATGCCGCTGAGCATAGTCGGCTACGAGGCGGTGCTTTTCTACACCCTGCGCGACCTCGGCTATACGGACGACGGCGCGCTGAATTTCATAAGCGGCCCCGCATATCTGCCGTGGCAACTCATGGGCAACCTCGACAGCTATTTCAGCCTGACAGACAAGGCGTATGTTGACAAGCGCCTTGAACTCGGCAAGAAGATAATCGACCGCGAGCTTGAGCTCGGCATGACCCCGATTCAGCAGGGCTGCTCGGGTCAGGTGCCCTCGACAATTCTTCGCGTGCTTCCGCACACGAATGCATACAATGTTCCATCATGGTGCGGGTTCCCCGTAACATATCAAATAGACCCGCTCGACAAGAATTTCAGAAAATTCGGCATAGCTCTGCTCGAAAAACAGCGTCAGCTCTTCGGCGCGCATCACTATTATGCCTGCGACCCGTTCCACGAGAACAAGCCCCCGATAAAGGGTGACAAGTATCTCCAGAACGTCGGAAAAGCTATTTCGGAGATGTATACGGCTTTCGACTCTCAGGCTGTCTGGGTCATGCAGGCATGGTCCCTGCGCGAGCCGATAGTCAAGGCTGTTGACAAGGACAAGCTGCTCATTCTCGACATCGACGGCAGCAAATGCGAAAAGACCGACGGCTTCTGGGGCTACAACTTCATCAGCGGCACGCTCAACAACTTCGGCGACAGAAACACACTCCACGGTTCGATAGACGCGCTCGCCGAAAACAAATTCATGGAAGAGCGCGAAAAATATCCGAATATTGTCGGCACCGGTCTTTTCATGGAAGGTATTTTCCAGAACCCGCTGTATTTTGACCTCGCTTCCGATATGCTCACACGAAGCGACAAGCCGGAGCTTGATTCATGGCTCAAGGACTACGCCCGCCGCCGCTACGGCAGCGACGAAGCGTGCCTTTTCGAAGCGGTCAAAGATATGCATGAGACCTGCTACAGCAAGGCTTGCACAGGACGCGAGACTGCGTCGATAATCTGCGCCCGCCCCGCATATGATCAGCGCCACACCGCGCCGAACGATGTGTTTGAGCTGAGATATGACAACGAGAAGCTGCTCGACGCGCTCGAAAATCTTCTCAGAGCCGAGCACGCCGACACGGACGGATACAGATTCGACGTCTGCGATTTGACGCGCCAGGTGCTCAGCAACTATGCAAAGGATCTCTACAAGCGCAGCATAAGCGCATTTGACAGCAAAAATATAAGTCTTTTCGAAAAGAGTGTCAACACGTTCGTGCGCCTGCTCGAAGATGTTGACAGGCTGCTCATGACGCGCCCCGAACTGACGCTCGGCGAGCATGTCAGACAGGCAAACGCCTATGCCTGCACCGACAAAGACAGGCAGAATTTCGAGCTCAACGAACTTTATATGCTGACCCTCTGGGGACCCGCACGCTCCTCGCAGCTCTATGACTACGCATGGAAAGAATGGGGCGGCATGATAAAGACTTTCTATCTGCCGCGCTGGTATTCGTTCTTCGAGCAGATGGCGGTCAACTTCAAAAAGCGCAAATGCACATTCACGACCACAAAGCGCCGCTATAACGAGCGCGAGGACTTCGACGGAACTTCGTTCTACAAGAGCGTTGAAAAATTCGAAAACAAGTGGCTCTCGACCTACAAGCCCGAACAGCCCTCGGAGGAGGACACGCTCGAAGTCGCGCGCGAGCTGTTTGACTTCTATGCGCCGATGATAAGAGGTGTTCAGGCATGAGCGTTGAGCCGCAAAGAAAAGGCGGAGACAAGCTTGACCTATATGAGCGCCAGATAAATATGCTCGACACCCTGCTTCAACACGGGGCGATATCCGAAGCGCAATATAAAAAGAGCGCGGGAGATTTAGAGAAACTGATGTTCCCGCAGGGAGTGCCGAAAAGATAAAAAATCAGCCTTCGATTCGCAAAAGAACCGAAGGCTGATATATTTTTGCTTATTTGCTGTTTTTGCCGTGCGAGCCGGAATGACTGCCGTAACCGTAGCCATACCCGTAATGCTTGCCGTAGCCATATCCGTAACCGTAGCCGTATCTGCGGTGCGAGATCGAATAGTTTCCGTAGCCGCCCTTGCTGCGGTCGGTCGAGATATTGTAGACGCATCCGGCGAGATCCGTTCCGCCCTGAGTGAGGTCGCTGACAGCCTCGAGTATCGCGGGAACGGGGAAAACATCCTCGCGGATAACAAATATTGACGAGTCGGTATATTTTGCGCATATCGCCGCATCCGCAACGATTCCGATGGGAGGCGTATCGATGATAATATAATCGAACTTTTCTCTTGCCGCTGCGATGAACTCGCCGGTCTTGGCGTTTGAAAGCACTTCGGTCGGGTCTGCTATGCTCTCGTCGCCTGCAAGAACGAATATCTTATATTTTTCAATATATTTTATCGCGTCGCTCGAATTTTTCGCGCCGTTGACGACATCGGCTATGCCGTTGCCGGAAAGATTGCTTATGCCGAGATTCTTGAGCACAGACGGCTTTCTGAGATCGGCATCGACGAGCAGGACGGAATATCCGTTCTGCGCGAGCGCGAGCGAGAGGTTAACGGCAACGGTCGTCTTGCCCTCATTGGCTCCGGCGCTCGAAACGACAAAGCTCTTGTAGCCGCGTCTGCCGTTAAGCAGTTCGAGCTTCGTTCGCATTGCTTTATATGTCTCAACGAACGCAAATCCGCAGGCCTTGTCGGTTATCAGCAGCTCCCGGTCGCCGTGGGCGGATTTCTTATAGAAACGCTCGCCGCTGGGCACCTGCGACACCTCGCCGATAACATTGAGCTGAAGCTTGTTCTGGATATCCTCCTGGCTTCTGACGGTGTTGCGCGCGGAATCCCTGATTATTATAATGAGCGCACATATAACGGCACCCGCGAGAGCGCCGATGATGGCGTTGCGCACTGTGCCGACGGACTTGTCCGGCTTTGTTGGCAGCTCCGGCTCGTCGCAGAGATGGATGCTGCCGCCCGAATAAACCTGAACGACATCTTTATATGTATCCTTGACAGCCTGCGCGAGCTCATAAGCCTCCTCGGGCGAGGAAGCGGTGACGGTCATATCGATAATGCTGCTGTCCGTCTTGCGGGATGCGGCTATCATCTTCGCAACCTGATCCGCGGTCTTGGGATAAGCCTTGCACTCGGCGGCTATCGCGTTGCACATGGTGCGCCCGGTCATAAGATGGACGAAAGTATTCGCCATATAAGCCGATGCCGACATATCGTTATAGGAGACGGAATTCTCCCCCGATGACGAGAGGTCTTTTTCGGACTTATTGTTGACGATAAACGTCATGTTCGAAGTATAAGTCGGCTCTTCGACTGCCTTGGTTATCACTGCGCATGACGCGCCGACCACCAGCGCGACAAGTATCAGAAGCCACAGCCTTCTCAGAAGAAGGCCGAACGCGTACATGATGTTCACTTCGACTCCGTCGCTGTCGGTATCTTTTCTAACTATCTTACTCAATCACATATCCCCCACTTCGTCAACGCTCATCAGAGAGTATCGACAATCTTTCTTCCTATTGAATCATAGAATATCTCGTATTTTTCGACCTCGGAGAGCTTGTAGCAATTCCTGCCGTCAAAGACCAGAGGTCTCTTCATATACTTTTTGTAGTTATCCGGCGGATATTCTACGATTTTTTCCCACTCAGTCATTATGAAGCAAACATCCGCATCTGTCAAGGCTTCGTCTATATCCTCGGCAAAGTTTATTGCACAATCCGGATAGCGCTTTCTGAAATTTTCGGCACCCAGCGGATCCCACGCGATTACACTCGCTCCCTCATTGAGGAGTATATCTATATTCTGCTTTGCGGGCGCTTCGCGCAGATCGTCGGTGCCGGGCTTGAAAGTGAGCCCAATTATCGCCACGCGCACGCCCCTGAAATCTGGGAAGAATCTGCGCGCTTTATCAATAAGCTTTGTGCGCTGTTCGCGGTTGACATCGATAGTCGCTTTTACAGTCTTGAGCTTCACTCCGGCGTGGTCGCTCTGGAAATTGAGCGCCTTTGTATCCTTCGGGAAGCAGCTGCCGCCGTAGCCTATTCCGGCTTTTAAGAAGTTCGAGCCGATGCGCCTGTCCATTCCCATTCCGCGGGCGACCTCTTCGATATCCGCGCCGACTATCTCGCAGAAGTTCGCAATTTCATTTATATAAGAAATCTTGAGCGCAAGGAAATCGTTGGAGGCATATTTTATCATCTCGGAGCTTCGCACGCTGACATGAACTATCGGCAGTTCAAGAGGCGCGTACATTTCTTCAACTATTTTATATGCCTGCTCATCATCCGCGCCGATAACTATTCTGTCGGCGTTGAAGGTGTCCCTGACCGCCGTGCCCTGCGAGAGGAACTCGGGGTTTGAGACGACGAAGAAATGAAGATTCGGGCGGCGCTCGCCTATTCTGCGGCGCACGCTCTCACAGGTTCCGATCGGCACGGTAGATTTAACAACCACGACCGTTCCGTCGCTGCAATTGTCGGCGATGCTATCCGCAACGGAGAACACGGCGCTTAAATCCGCAGAGCCGTCCTCCTTCTCGGGCGTACCGACGCCGATAATAATGACCTGTGCTTCGGAATACTTTGTCACATCGTCCGTGAACTCAAGGCGTTCGCGATTTTTGAGCATGAGCTCTTCGAGTCCGTATTCGTAGATGGGAGAGATGCCCTCTTTGAGCATTTTCAGTTTGCCTTTGTCAACATCGAGGCAAATTACATCATGCCCGACATCGGCAAGCGTGACCGCGGTAACAAGACCCACATAGCCTACTCCCGCAACGGCAATTTTCATAACATACGCACCTTCATTCAAGATTCATATATGTTTTCTTTTTTTCGTCCTTTAGCTTCATCGCGCAGAAACATAGCGTCAGCATTATCTGGACATTATAATCGTAATATGATATCAGCGTAGTTTCGCCCACTGCGGTTGCCGCAAGCAGCAGGAACATTGTGACGCAGAGCCTCTCTCCCCTATACGCTCTGCGGCCCAAGCCGATAAGAAGGTAAATATAGTACCAATAATATGTTATCAATCCGACTACTCCGAGACCGGAAGCCAGCTCGAGATAGTTGTTATGAGCATAGACGGAGAGTCCGTATATCTGCTCTATCTGATAGGTGTTGTTTCCGAGTCCGATACCGATTATCGGATGGGAATAGAATATCTGCGAGGATATCTCTGCCAGACCTTTTCGCAGCGTAAGGCTTCCGTCGGCGGACGCATCGTTGCCTACAAGATAATTGAGCATCTTTTCGAGTCTGAAGCCCGCCGCGTTATAGAGCGCGGGAACCTTCAAAAACGCGATTCCGATACCGACCACTGCCAGCACCATCAGAACAATCCTGAGCAGATAAAAACGCTTGTTGACATAGAATATCAGCATCGTGAACAGAAGAAACGCTACGATAAGCAGCGCTTTTCTCGATGACGAGAGGACTATATAGAGCAGCTCGAACGCCGTACACAGATAATAGGCGCGTTTTTTATAGTAGTACGCCTTGCAGAACGATATCGCCACGGCGACGACGCAGATATAGGCTATCGTATTGATATTATTGCCCGTGACATTTTCGTAGCCTATGCGCCCGAAAAAGCCGGAGAACCACATAGAATACGGCGTTCGGACAAATATGGAGAAAATCATTATCATTACCGCTGCGGTAAACAGCGCGGTAAATCGCTCAAAGTCCTCGCGCGTCTCTATATAAAGAGTCACGCAGTAGCAAAACAGCATTACCTGAAGCATTCGCGGTATATAATGCAAAGTATAGCTGACATTATATGCCGCCCAGAGGGACGAGACGACGCAGAGCAGAACGAAGATGCCGTACCATATTGTCGGGAGCTTAATCGAGATGCTCGGTCTGCCGAGTATGCGGACAAAAAAAGTCAGACCGACAACTGAAATGAGCGCCGCGTGATATATATAATTTCGCTCTCCGAAGCGAAAGTTAAACGCAAACAGAACGGTGAGCATTGCGACGATAGAGAGGTCAAGCAATATCTCCAACGCGGACCGTTTTGAGTCTATTTTCAATTTTCCGTTTCTGAGCTCTATCATATTTGTCCCCGATCGGCAAATCTATAAAACGAGTATAACATACCTAACAGCTATTCTTTACTCCCGTCAAGCATAATGAGGTGCTTTTTCTTCAAATATTAAGCATTTCTAAAGTCAATCAGACCGTGACATCGCAGAGCTCCGCGCCGACAAATGCGGCGAGCTCCTTCGGGTCGAGGCACAGCTGGAGTCCGCGCTGACCCGCGCTGACATATATTTTTTCAAAATCAGATGCGGTGGAGTCGATAAAAGTCGGATACTGCTTTTTCATGCCTATCGGCGAGCAGCCGCCGCGCATATAGCCTGTGAGCGAGATGAGCTCCTTGACATGGATCATCTCAAGGCTCTTGACCCCGGCGCATTTAGCGCATTTTTTGAGATCGAGCTCCGCGCCGACGGGGATGCAGAACACGAAAAGTCCGTTCTTCCCGCCGCGGGTGACAAGGGTTTTGAACACCTGATTCGGGTCGAGCGAGAGAGCCGCCGCCGCATGGACGCCGCTGAGGTCGCTCTC
The DNA here is from genome assembly GCA_963592475.1 of bacterium. Taxonomy (GTDB): domain Bacteria; phylum Bacillota; class Clostridia; order Oscillospirales; family Acutalibacteraceae; genus CAG-177. The sequence goes on along the minus strand of CAVAWW010000016.1, from coordinate 12,578 downwards.
GTCGTAGTCATATTGGAGAACATCGTATTTTATCTTCGCTCTGTCGAGCATTCTCATTGCATTTGTCTTTGTCATGATTTTCACACTCCTGCCATGATATGCATAGTCCGCAGCTGCGTCGAGGATATTTTGTCATTGACCGAATATGCGTGCTTCTCGAGGTCGCCGCATATCGCGTCTGTAAGGCTTTGATTTTGCAGCTCGGTTATTATCATCGAGGCAATGTCCTCGACTATATCCGCCTTCGCCGAGGCGGTCACCGGTTCATTGTCCGAGGATATCAGAAATTCAAATGTATCTGCAAGCTCCGAGAGCTTTTCGAGCTCGCGCATTGCCCTGAACGCCCATTTATAAAACGGGCGGTATTTTCTGTTGAGCAGGAACACCGCCGACATGGCGTGATCTGCAAATTCTATCATCGCGAGCTGGGCGCCGCCGGTTTCACCGTGGGAAATGCAGCGCTTGAAATTATACTGTCCCGCCTGCGCCGCCATTATCAGATGACCCGCGAGCTTTTTGAGCCTGACATCCTGCGGCATATCGAGAAACGACTGACGGATGCGTGAAAACTCGCCGAGATCGTCACGGAAAACCTCGCCGTTCGTCGCCGCCGCAAGGCAGCTGTCGGGCGTAGTCATCCACTGATTTACAGAATCAAAGCCCGTGCGCGAGCCTGTTTTCGCGAGATAGAAGTCCCCCGTTTTTATAACTCCGTGGCGGCTGCCGCCGACGGGGCTTATTTTGAGCCTGTCAACGCCCTCAAAGCTCTTCGGGAGCTTCGCATAGGCGCGTTCGAGCTGAAATTCAGTATGGCTGTCGATATCATCGGGCACGAAGATGCAGAATCCCGGCTCAAAATCATGGTCGCGCGATATATCATCGTCATAGCCGAAGCACTCCGAGCCGTCGCCGACAAGACCTATCGCGAGCTTATCCTCAAGCTCCGGGAACTTTTCATGGAGCATCGGTGCGCCGTATGTTTCATAGAATTTTCTTGAAAGCTCAAGTCCTTTCATATATCTCGTCCGACCTCCTTTTTATCTCCTTGGCGGTCATGAACCAACCGTAATATTCAAAAGTCGGGGCGCATTTTTCGCAGACGAAGGCGTAGTTGCCGTCGAGCGCGTTTGATTCATCGAGCAGAAGATTTTCAGCCTTTTGCAGGCAGTCGGTGATGAACTCCGACGCGTTTTCGAGCCCCTGCTGCGCCTCTGCGGCGTTGGCGAGGTTCAGATATGTTATCGCCGTTTCGGGCTTTCCGCCGGGCAGTGCGCCCATAATTTTTATCGCCTTCTGATAGAGCTCACGCGCCTGCTCATATTCCTTGAGAGACACGCAGGCGAGCGCCATATTGTTATAAAGTCCGCCGAGACGCGCGTCCCCGGGCGGGAGAAAATCTTCGTATATGCTCTTCACCTCGCTGTAGCGTTCGAGGGCTTCGCGCGGGCGGTCAAAAGCTTCGCAGACCGTTGCGGCATTGAGGCAGACAGTCGCGGCGGTTATCGAACCGCCAAGGGACAGCATTTTCACAAGCTCGTCCGCCTTTTCCGCGCTTTCAAAAGCTTTGTCTTTCAAGCCCATTTTGCGGTAGAGACCCATAAGCTCATTGAGCACCGCGAGCTCGCCGCGCTTGTCGCCGCCCATGCGGGCTTCGGAGAGCCAATATTCAAGGTGCCTGCGCGCCGCGGGCATATCGTTATGGGAGAGCAGAGTATCGAGCCTGGCCACAACGCGGTCAACGGGGATAAACGACACATTCGCATTTTCGTCCGGATAATAGAAATCGGTACAGCTCGGGCATCTCGGCTCTTTGTAATCTTCGGGTTCAAGGCTCATATCAAAGCTCCTTTCGGCATCACTGATGCGTTTTGAAATAGTCGTCCGAAACATCGCGCAGGAAGCGATACATCGGCGCGAATTTTTTGTATATCCCCTCGAGGCGGGTTATTATCCCGTCGTTCTCTATATCGGAAAGCTCATCGGAGGCGAACACAAAATAGAGATACTTTGCGTTATAGAAATTTTCAAGTCCTGCGGGGCAATCGGGCTTCGGGCGCTTATAGCACTCTGTATCAAGCATTGCTCCCGTTGAAAGAGCCGATTTCACAGCCTTTTTGAAGCCCTCAGGGTCATTTCGCAGATGCTCTCTGAAAACCTCCATGTAGTCCGCCGAGACATCGTATGTTCCGACGCCGCACGACCACGCACGCGGAGTGACCTCAAACCACATGCACGGATACATACGCCACTCTTTTTTCGGGCGCATGAACATTATCCACATATTTTCGCGGTAGAGGTGCTTGTCGTGGGTATAGCGCGTATCGCGGCGCACCCTCGACACCATCTTCGTCGGTATAGTATTCATGAACGGGTCGATGCCGAGCATCATGTCACTGAGCGACGCCGCTATTTGGCGCATCGGCACGGTCATGTTTGCCTTTATCTTCTCTTTATTTTCCTCATAAAACGCCTTTGAATCATTGAAGCGGTTGAGCTGCATGAGAAAAAGCGTATCTTGAGTTATTCCCTTGAAATCGCTCATCAGATAAGTCCCCTGTCGTGCATTGCCTGCGCCGCGAGCATGACGCCCGCCTTGGCACTGTGGAAATTGAAGCCGCCCTGCATCCATGCGGCATAAGGCTCTCTGAGCGGAGCATCCGCAGAGAGCTCTATTGACGAGCCCATGGTGAACGCGCCCGCCGCCATAATGACCTGGCTGTCATAGCCGGGCATATCCCACGGCTCGGGCACGACGAACGAATCAACCGGCGCACCCGCCTGCATTCCCTGGCAGAATGCGATAAGCGCTTCGGGCGTTCTGAGCTGGACGGTCTGAATGATATCAAATCGTTCTTCATCGCTTGTCGGAGTGACATCAAAGCCGAACTCCTCGAACAGCGCGGCGGCAAAGACTGCGGTCTTGAGCGCCTCGCCGACGATATGGGGCGAATTGAATATGCCCATGAACAGCTCTCTGTTCTGACCGAGCGACGCGCCGACCTCTCTGCCGAGACCGGGGACGGTGGCTCTGTAGGCGCATTTCTCGACAAGATCTGCCTTGCCCGCTATGTAGCCGCCGTTCTTGGCTATTCCGCCGCCGGCGTTCTTTATAAGCGAGCCCGCCATTATATCCGCGCCGACCTGCACTGGCTCGACGCGCTGGACGAACTCGCCGTAGCAGTTATCGACAAAAACTATCGAATCGGACACGCTCTTGACTGCCTTTGCAATCTCGGCTATCTTCTCGACCGAGAGGCTCGGGCGCAGAGTATAGCCGCGCGAACGCTGGATATAGACGAGCTTCGGCTGCTTTGCTTTCACCGCTTCGGTTATCGCGGGGATATCCGGCTCGCCGTCGGCATTCAAATCGATCTGTTCATATTTTACGCCGAAGTCTTTCAGCGATCCCATGTCCTCGCCGGTGATGCCGATAACGGGGTGTATGGTGTCATAGGGCTGACCGGTGACGCTGAGCATTGTGTCGCCCGGACGGAGAAGTCCAAAGAGCGCGACGCCGAGCGTATGCGTGCCGCAGGCGAAGCTGTGACGCACAAGAGCCGCCTCAGCGCCGAACGCGCTTGCAAAAACTTTATCGAGCGTCTCGCGTCCGCGGTCGCCGTAGCCGTAACCTGTGGTCTCGGTGAAATGGCTCTCGCTGACCCTGTTTTCGATAAAAGCGGCGAGCACTTTCTGCTGATTATACTCCGTGTTTTTCTCGATTCGCGCGAAGCTGTGTTCGGCGCGCTCAAGAGCTCTTTCGGAAGCATTGAGTATTTTCTCGTCAAATTTAAAAAATGTCTGTTCCATGTTATATTTCCTGTTCTGTATCATATTCAGCCCATCTGCCGACGGGCGCAAAGCCCGATTTTTTATAAAACTCAACTATACTGCCGTCCTTGCAGAAGAGTTCGACTCGCCTGCCCTCGGACGAATATCTTTCGGCGAGCGTCAGCACCGCTTCGCCGCCGAGTCCCCTGCCGCGCATATCCTCGCGCGCGGCAACGCAGCCGAGAAATGCTGCCGAATCGGCGACAAACAGAGCACAAGCGCACGCCGCAAGCGTTTTGCCGCTGTATATCACGCTCCACTGAGCGGTATCTCTGTTCATGCGCCTCGACACATCCGCAATCCACTCGTCGCGCCCGCCGAGACGGTCGAAGCCGGAAGAAACGAGCAGCGAATATGCATCGCGCAGATCGGGATATCTCGGTATCTGAGCTTCGCCGCGCAGAGGGCGCAGAAGATGCTCAAATCGGACTATATTGCCGCTTCTCGTCGGCGAAAGTCCGAGCTTTTGGCACACGCTTTCTTCGCAGGAGAGCATTGAAAAACCTATGATTTTGAGAAACTGCCAAAGCTCTTCGAAATCTGCGTTTGATTCTGCGCTCAGCACTATGCTGTCATAGGCGCGGCAGACTGCGGCGGTTATGATATTCTCGTCATTCCGCTGAACCCAAAAACGAACGGCGGCGGAATCGGCGGAATAAGTTTTCAGATATCCGGCGATTTTCGTGCCGAAAGCGTCGCGGCGGCAAAAATTAAGAAGCTCTTTTTCTTCAGCCAGTTTAAGCATTGGCGAGCTCCCCGAGCATCACTTTTGCAAGGCGAAGAACATCGTCTCCGTCGCTCATTTTTATCACGCACGAGGGCGAGTGGAGATATCTGCACGGGAGCGAAATTGCGAGAGTTTTGACTCCGCCCGCGCTGACATGGATAGCCTTCGCGTCGTTTCCGCCGGCGACCATTGTCTTTGTCTGTATCTTTATGCCGTTTTCCTCTGCTTTTTTGAACGCAAGCTCATAGAGGTCGCGGTCATAAATAGTGCCTCTGTCCATAAAGCCGACGACTGCACCCTTGCCGAGAGCGCAAACACGCTTTTCGCCGTCAACGCCGGGGATATCCGCGGCAGTCGTGGTTTCGAGCACGATGGCGTAATCGGGTCTTATACTGAACGCCGAGGCTTTCGCGCCGCGCGTGCCTATCTCCTCCTGAACGCTGAACGAGAAATCCGCGTCATACTCGAGCTCGCTCTTTATCATCTCAATCATCACTGCGCAGCCCATTCTGTCATCGAGCGCTCTGCCCTGAACGAAGCCGTCGCCGAATTTTCTTATTCCCGAGTCGAACACCACAGTATCGCCCAAAGAGACATATTCGCGCGCCTCGTCCGCCGACTCCGCGCCGATATCGATATACATCTCATCTGCTTTGGGCATATTGAGCTCCTCTTCTCTGGAGAGCATATGAATCGGCTTGAGCCCAACAACGCCGCTTATCTCTTTATCGCCGACCTTCACGCTTCTGCCGAGATAAACCCGGGGATCGACGCCGCCGACGGCAGAAAATTTGAGCATACCCTCATCGGTGATATAAGTGACGATCATGCCGACCTCGTCCATATGGGCGTCGAACATGACTTTATTTTTCGCGGGATTCTTTCCTTTTTTATGCACGATAAGATTACCGAGCGGATCGACGCGCCAGTCGGCGAAGCCGTCTATCTCGGAGATTATGAACTCGCGCACCTTATCTTCCCTGCCGGACACGCCGCCTATCGAGCAGAGTTTTTCGAGCAGTTCGTACATCATGCGCGCCCCCTTTCGATTATATATGCCGCCAGAAGTCGGGCGACTGCCTCGATATCATTTAGATCGACTATCTCAGCCGCAGTGTGCATATTCCTCTGCGGAATAGAGATGAGACCCATTCTTACTCCGCTTCCCGCGACCTGAATCTCGTCGGCGTTGGTGCCCGTGCTGCCGCTCATGACCTCGCACTGGCGAGCGATACCGTTTTCGTCGGCGATGCGCTCAAGGGTGCGGGACATCGAATAATCGAGCGAGGGCGAGAAGCCTATCATCGCGCCGCCGCCGAGCTTGCCGCACTTCTCCTTTTTGAGTCCCGGAGCCATAGCGAAGCTGACATCAACGGCGATAGCCTCATCGGGTGCCGCCGCAAAGCCGCCCGCCGCCGCGCCGCTGCCGCCCGTCTCCTCCTGAGACGAGAACAGCACGCTGATGCGGCATCCGTGATTTTTATCTTTGAGCAGCTCGAGGCAGCGAAGTATCGCCGCAACGCCCGCTCTGTCATCGAGCGCGGCGCAGCTGACTCTACTGCCGAGCAGCTCTTTCGGAGTGCTGTTGACGGTGATGCGCATACCGGGGCGCACGATTTTTTTGACCTCGTCGGCGGTCATGCCGACATCTATTGAAAGGTCTTCAATCTTTTTCGCTTTTTTGTCATCGTCGCCCGAGGCGAGATGCGGCGGAGTCGAGGTTATAACGCCGAAAAGCGGGTCATCGCCCCACACAGTCACCTGCTCCGCGGCGAGGACTCGCGCATCTATTCCGCCGACGCGCGCGAATTTTATAAATCCGCTGTCGTCGATAGCGGTAACGGTCATTCCTATTCTGTCTATATGAGCGTCGAGCAGGATATGCACCCCGTCGCCGCCCGTGTCTCCGCACACGCTGCCGAGCGCATCGATATGCGCGGGCATATATTCTTCGAGCATGGATTTTGCAAGCAAAGCCGCCTCGTTCTCGTTGCCGGAGGTTCCGTTTGCGCCCGCGAGCGCCAAAACAACGGATTTCAAATCTTTATTTCCGAACAAGTTACATCTTCCTTTCTAAAAATTAAGTTGAAAAACACAAAAATATGGAGTATTATAATAATTGACAACAAAGTCAAGTAATCGATTGGAGAGGTAGCAATGAGTCAGTCGCATCACCATCATCACCATCACAGAAAAAAGACGAAGAAAAAGGTTATTATAACAATAGCAGTTATTCTTCTCGTCATAGCGATTCCGCTGACCGCGGGACTTATCACCGTCAACCACTATCTGAGCAAGATGAACTACGAGGAAGAGACAAAGGGCATCAATCCCGAGTTCACTGAGAATCTCTCGGACCCGAATGCGGACAAGGATATATCCGAAAATATAGACGACCCGCGCATGTGGTATAACGACAACATAATCAACATTCTGCTCATCGGACGCGATCTCGGCAACGGTTCTAAATATTATTCCCGCGCCGACTCGATCATAGTCGTTTCGATAAACAAGCTCAACAACGACATAAAGCTCGTCTCACTTTCGCGAGCAACCTATGTCTCTATCCCCGGTCACGGCAACGCCCGACTCAACGCGGCGCATGCCTACGGCGGATCGAAGCTGCTCATAGACACGATAGAGCAGAACTACAAGATAAGAATCGACCACTATGTGAGCATCGATTTCAACGGCTTCATCAAAGCCATTGACGCGCTCGGCGGAGTTGACATAGCGCTGACCGAGAGCGAAGTGAAGGCTCTCACGCCGATACTCAAGCAGAACGACACCGTAGTAAAGGGCGCCGGAACCTATCACCTCAACGGCAACGAGGCTCTCGAATATGCCCGCCTGCGCGAAATAGACAGCGACAGAGTGAGAACCGAGCGCCAGAGAACGATTCTTATGGCAATCTTCGCGAAGTTCAAGAAGATGTACTCGACCGAAAACTATTCGACCCTGCTCAGCAAGAGCACGAAGTTTCTCGATCAGGTTCTGCCGCTCGTGAGCACCGATTTCACAAAGAGCGAGATAATCAGCCAGGCAACGACATACGCCGGATATCTCAAGTGGCCCGTGACTGAAGCTATTATACCGAGAGACAAGACTCCGCTGACAAAGATAAACGGCATTGAGGTGCTGATAGTCAACTGGGCAAAGGTCAAGAATGACATTCACGAAGTCCTCTATCCCGGCATTGAGCCCCAGGAGCAATCCTGAGGCTCATAGATAGGATAATTTACAGCTCGACTCCGCCGACAGGGCGAACCGAGAGAATATAGCACGAACCCGAACCGAATACTTTTTCCATCAGGTCTTTGTACTCATCAAGCTTATTGAGCGGTACAAAGGCCTGAATTGTTCCTGCGAAGCCGCCGCCGTGGACTCTCCATGCGCCGCAGCCGTCAAGCAGCTTTTCGCTCAGCGAAAGTGCGAGCGACACGGGCTGCTCGGATGCTTTCTTACAGGAATAGACATTCTGGTTGTACATATAAGAAGAGCGTCCGCTCTCGATAATATATTTCTTAAAGGTCTCGAAGTCGCCCGCCTTGAGTGCGGCTGCCTGCTTCTCGACGCGCGCATTGTCGCCATAGAAATGCATGGCGCGAAGCACAGCTCTGTCGCCGCAGGAGGAGCGGATATCGGCTATGTTCTTCATGAACTCGTCCTCGTCGACCTCGCGCAGGACGCTCTTGCCGAGGTATTCGGCGACGCTCTCCATCTCTTTGCGCACGGCGGCATACTCATCGGTAAGATCCGAGTGGCTTCCGCCGGTATCCACGATGCAAAGAGCATATCCGCAGGAGGCGAAATCAAAATCAAGCTTCTCAATAACGGGATTTGCGGGGTCGGCAAAGTCGATCTCAACGAACGAGCCGACCGAGCTTGTCATCTGGTCGAGCAGGCCGCAGGGCTTGCCGAAGAACTTGTTCTCCGCCGCCTGAGCTATCTGCGCGATTTCAACATCGCTCACCTTGCCGTCGTTAAACAGATGGTTGAGGATAGTTCCGAGCAGAACTTCAAACGCCGCAGAGGACGAAAGACCCGAGCCGGAGAGCACATCGGACGCGGTTGCCGCATCGAATGCGCCGATATTATATCCGCGCGACTTGAACTCGGCGCACACGCCGCGGACAAGTGCCTTTGACTTGCCGAACTCGGCTTCGTGCGGCTCGAGGTCGCTGATATCGATCGTGTCCATGGCGTAGCCTTCGCTCTTGACATTGACTACTGTGCCCCCGCTCTTTGCGGCAACGGCTATAGCGTCAAGATTGACGCTCGCGGCGAGCACGCGGCCGTGGTTATGATCGGTGTGGTTGCCGCCGATTTCGGTTCTGCCGGGTGCGCTGAAGAGACCCGCCTCGCGACCCTCGCCATAGAACTCCTCGAACTCGCCGATAACGCGGCAATAGCGCTTTTTCTGAGCATCGACGGTGCCGGACGGATAGAGCTTTGAAAGCTCGGCGTCATATGCGCCGTCGGTCATTCTTTTTTTCAGGACATCTGTGGTATACATAAATCTACCTCGTTTCCGTGATATTAATTATCTTTATTTTTCTTTGAGCTTGAAACGCTCTTTTCAACTAAAAGCCATATGAGGTTGACGCACAAAAGCGACGCGCCGCTTATGGTCAGGACTATCACCAGGGGCACAAGGAACGCAGACGAGAGCGGATCGAAAACGTTAGTACCCATGAAAGTATAGGACAGCAGCTTCGGAGCAAAGCCCGCCGCCGAGAGCAGGATAAACTGCCAATAAGGGAACTTGAGCGAGCCATAAATTCGGCTGACGCTGCCGAGCGGGAATCCGGGGATAAGGCGCAGGGCAAAGAGCAGTGCCTTGTTGACCTTGCCGGAACTCTCGATTATCTTTCTGGCACGTTCATTCTTGCTGATTATCTTCCACGCGTTCCCGCTGCCGAACTTCATACCCTCGAAATATTTGATGCTCATCATAATGATAATTCCGAGGAAGTTCACTATCAACGCCCAATATGACGGCAGAACAACACCGGTAAGGACGCAGATAGCCGAGACCGCGAGAAACGGTATAAATGTGCGCGCAAGGAAGACTATCAGCATGGCGAGCACGAACTTCCAGCTGATGCCGAGCGACTGTATGAACTGCTCTATTTCAAGCAGCTTTTCCTGATAGACCTTATACCAGAGCCACAGCTGGTCATATCTCAGCAGATAGACGACCACCGAGACGGCTGCGGCGGATATAAGCAATGCGAAGCCCGCGGCGTTCATTATGCCGCTTCGTGTCCAATGCTTTTTCAAGCCTTCACCTCAACAAAAGTTTACATATAATTGTATAACATATTTCAGATCTTTTCAACTCAAACCGCACAAATTTTGGCGCAAAATATCTTTTAAGCGAACGCACAATATGATATAATAGTATCATGATGTGTAATATGCACACAGACATATTATTCAACAGGTCAAGAGGAGGAATTTTCATGGGCAAGAAAGCTGTCGTTCTCAGCGGAGGCGGAGCAAAGGGCGGCTATCAGATAGGGGTCTGGAAGGTGCTCAGGCAGATGGGCTTCACGCCCGACATAGTTGTCGGCACATCGGTCGGCGCGCTCAACGGCGCGCTCATGGCGCTTGACAATTTCGACGCGGCGCTCGACATCTGGGAAAACATGAGCATGGACAGCGTGTTTCAGAATTTCGTCAACATGTCCGACGAAGAAAACCCCGACCGTGAATCATACATAAAAGAGCTCGCAAAAGAGGCTATTTTCAAGGGCGGCGCGGACTACACCCCGCTGCAGGAGCGCGTCAAATCGCTCATGGACGAAGAAAAGCTGCGCACCTCTCCGATACGCTTCGGACTGGTCACGACGATGTTTCCGAAGATAAAGCCCGTCGAAGTTTTCATCGAAGATATTCCCGAGGGCAAAGCCGCAGACTATGTGCTCGCGAGCGCGGCGGCGTTCCCGTTCATGAAGTCATATAAAATCGGCGAATCCGCTTTTGTTGACGGCGGATACTCGGACAATATGCCCGTCAAGATGGCTATCGAAGCGGGTGCGGACGACATTGTGGTGGTCAACATCGGCAAGAACCCCGGCGCAAAGTTCGGCGAGGCGGACAATGTCTCGTTCAAATATATCAGCAGCAAGAAGCCGCTCAACGATGTTTTCGGCGGTATGCTGATGTTTGACGGCGACATGTCGCGCGGGAACATCCGTCAGGGCGAGCTCGACGCATACAAGGCATATGATCTGCTCGACGGATATTACTATGCGTTCAAGAAATACGAAAAATACAAGATTGCGCCGTTCGAGCCCTACTGCGCGAAGAAATTCGACGCGATATTCTCCGGTCTCCCGAGCGCGGGCAGAATAGAGAGAGGCGGGCGCGAAAGCGTGCTGAACTTCCTGCGCGGATACGACGACAGACCGTTTGAGTTCAACTCCAACGTGCTCTACTGCGCCGAGACCGCCGGCGATATCTTCGGCATCAGCACGCGCGAGGAATACACCGTCGCGAGCTTCGACAAGCTCATAAATGAGAACGCAACGGCGCTCATCACCGAGGAATACGGCACAAAAATTGACGAGCTGACCGAGAAGCTCGACAAGGGCTTGAGCCTTGATTTGCTCAAGATGGTAGCAAACAATTTTGACAAAAAGTTCCTGCTCGCCTACACGCTTAAAATTCTGCTCGGCGACATGATAGAATATTCCGACAAGCGCAGGCTCTGGCTGATAGCGGACATCATGCCGCAGGTATTCTGCGCCGCGCTCTACTGCTGCGCGTCGATACTCAACGCCAAAGAACACGGAAAGGAAACTCAGGATGAAGATAGTAATTCTTGACGGATACACAACGAACCCCGGGGATCTCAGCTGGGATTTTCTCAACGAATTCGGCACATACACGGTCTACGACCGCACGCCGAAGGAGAAGATAGTCGAGCGCGCTCAGGGGTGCGATATAATCATAACCAACAAGACGCCTATTGACGCCCACACGATAGCCTCCCTGCCGGAGCTCAAATTCATCACGCTGCTGAGCACGGGCTTCAATGTTGTTGATGTTGATTTTGCGCGCGAAAAGGGCATTCCGGTTTCAAATGTTCCGTGTTACAGCACCTCGGCGGTGGCTCAGCTCGTGTTCGCGTTCATTCTCGAACACACCAACCGCGTTGCGCTGCACAGTGAAGCGGTACACGGCGGCGAATGGAGCAGCTGCCCGAACTTCTGCTTCTGGAAGTCCCCGCTGACCGAGCTCCAGGGCAAGACCATCGGCATCATCGGCTACGGCAAGATAGGCAAGGCGGTCGCAAAAATCGCAGAGGCTTTCGGCATGGATGTGCTCGCCAATTCGCGCTCCGCAAAAGTCGGAGACTGCGACGGGGCGGTCAGATTCGTTGAGATTGATGAGCTGCTCAAAAAGTCTGATTTTGTGACTCTCCACTGCCCGCTGACTCCGCAGACAACCGGGCTTGTAAACGCCGAGTTTATTGCGAAGATGAAGCCGAACGCATTTCTCATCAACACCTCGCGCGGCCCCGTGGTTGACGAGCAGGCACTCGCCGACGCGCTGAAATCCGGCAGAATATCCGGCGCGGGAGTTGACGTTCTCTCGACCGAGCCGCCGAAAGAAAGCAATCCGCTGCTCGGATGCGAAAGCTGCCTGATAACCCCGCACATCGCCTGGGCGGGATTCGAGACAAGGACGAGGCTCGTCGGAATAGTTGAAGAAAACCTCAGAGCGTTTGTCAAGGGCGAACCGATAAATGTGGTGAACAAGTAAAAACAAAAGGCTGTCGCACTAATATGTGTCGGCAGCCTTTTTAAATTGAGCGGTATTATAAAGCAGGATAAGTTCACTCGGATTTTGATCTTGCAATACCCAACTGTAACGCACCGCTGCCGCGTGAGCGGCACGATATGAAATTGTATAATTCACACTCTGCCTTCGCGTCCTACCATAACCAAACATTTAGTATTTCCCGCGTTTCGGCATTTTCTTTTTATTTGAAAAAGAAAACGCCTGCAAAAGA
>CAVAWW010000015.1:0-38864 GCA_963592475.1 bacterium | reverse complement strand
TGGGCTTGTTCTTGACGGGGCCTCTGCCGCCGCTGTTGTCGCCGGGGACAAGCTCTCTGGGAGCCGCCCAGTTCTTGCCGTCAGTCGAGACGGAATAGTAGGTCTTCCAGTATTCGGTGTCCTTGCCGACCTTGAAATAGAGGGTTATCGTGCCGTCGTCGTTCTGGAAGAGAACGGGGTTCCAGTGGGCGACATTCGGATCGGCGGAAACTTTGATGGGCTCGCCCCATTTTCCGTCCGTGCCGCGCACGCTTGTAAGTATCTTGACATCGTCGTCGCTCTCGGACGAGCCTGCGAACCATGCCGCAACAACTGTGCCGTTGTCAAGAGGCAGAACGGTCGAAGCGTGGCAGGAGTCGGTGGGCTTTTCGGTGAATATCCATTCTTTCTCAGCAGAGACGATTATCTTCTTGGGGTTTGTTTCAACCGCTGCGGACTTGCTGTCGTCCGGCTTGGAGGGGACGGTAGTCGAGCCGCTGTTGCCGCCCGATGCGGGCTTCGTGGTGTCGGCAGCGGGGGTTGTTTTTGTGGGATTCCTTCTGACTGAGGGCGCAGCGGAAACGGCGTCGGTGCCGCTCGTCGCAGGCTCTGTCGTCTCGGGTACGGCGGTGGTATCCTCCGCCTTGATGTCGGATGCCGAGGTGGTGTCGCTGCCGTCGCTGCCGCTCTTGTCCGAAGCGCAGGCTGCAAATGACAGGATCATAATAACTGCAATGGCTAAAGCTAAAAATCTTTTCATTTCACAAATCTCCGTAGGGTCTCGATTTTTCCGGTTAACCGGTTATTTAGATGTTTCGAGGCTGCGGATATTCATTACCTGCGCCATATAAGCGGTAATGGAAATCGGCAGCCACCGTTTATATCGTAGCTATTATACATCGTTTCGACAGAAAAAGTCAACTTTTTTTAGTAATATTTAACTAATTTCTATCTGAAATTTCGTTAATTTTATCAATTGAATTACAAAATACAATTCTCCCACGGCAGATATACAAATTCAGGTATTTTGCATTAATATTCACACAATATATATGGTAAGGAGCGAAACCGGCCAAAACGAAAAAAATCCGTGCCGCCGGGCGATTTTACGCTCTGCGGCACGGAAATATATTTATTTGTAGTTTCTCAGAACCTCTTTGTAGAACTCTATCGCCGCACCGATGGCGGAGAGGTCGATGTTTTCGTCGACGCTGTGGACGCTGTTGAACTGCTGCATGTTGATATCGATCGGCGCAAAGCGCAGCGTACACGGGCAGACATCGCTTATCCAGCGGGCATCGGTTCCGGCGGCGAGGACGAACGGGGCAACTGCGGCGTGCGGGAACACATCTCTCGCGCAGCGGCAGACATATTTGAACGCCCTGCTGCCTGTATCAGCCGGCCGGTGGAACTCGTGTCCGTCGGCGGGTTCGGTTATTTCGAGCGCATATTTCTTTGCGAGTTCTCTTATCTTCTCCATGTCGCCGACAAGATCCTCTTCGTCGATGTATCTTATCAGCGCGCTCGCAGAGCACTCGTTGTCGCGCGGGGTCTTGCCCTTCTTTGACTCGATGCTGCCGAAAACGCAGGTCGTGCCGAGCATCGCCGCTGCCTGGGAGTTTATCTTCGGCATGAGCTTTATCAGCAGCGGCTCGAAACACCATAGGTTCGCGAAGATAAGTCTCAGCGGGAAGTTCATATAGGGCAGCAGCGCCGTGAACATCTCGCGCACCTGCGCGGGCATTTTTATCGTCAGCTTCAGCGCGGAAACTTCGGCAATGAATTTTGAAACTCTGGTCACGGGATTGTCGCTGAGGGTCAGCCCCTCGGAGTCGCCCTGAATGGCGCGGACATTTATTCTGTGGTAGCCCTTTTCGTGAACGGCTATCATCGCGCACTTGCAGTCTATCCCGTCTATCGGTGCGCTGATGACCCCGCCGCCCTCGTCGATGGCAAATTCGAATTCGATGCCCTGCTTTTCAAAATATTTCACGGCTTCGTGTATTCCGTCGCCGAAAATCTCTTCATTGTGTCCCGAGGCTATATATAAGTTGCACGCGGGCTCAAAATCCTCGGCGAGCAGCTCTTCGACTGCGGAGAGCTCCGCGAAGAGCGAAGTCTTTGTGTCGACCGTGCCGCGTCCCCAGATTTTCCCGTCCGATATCTCGCCGAACTTCTCATGAGTCCAGTCGCCCGTCGCGGCAACGACATCGTGGTGCGACATGAGCAGTATATTCCGGCTCTCGTCGCGCCCGGGGATTTTATAGACCCAGCAGTCCTCGCTGAAATATTTTATCTCGGCGCGCTCGTGCAGCATCGGAAACAGCTCTTTTACCGCCGCGCGCAGCTTCGCAAACTCCGTGTCGTCATATATTTCGCGGGACGAGACGGTCTGACATTTTATCATTTTCATCAGCCGTTCGCCGTTTTCGATATCCTCCTGCTCGGTTGTATATACCGGCTTTTCGCCTATCGGCTCGGCTTTTTTCGCGGCGAGCGCGGCTCTTATCAGCAGTATACATATAAATATAACAAGAACTGCAAGCACGGCGAGAAGTATATAAAGTCCCATATCGTTCACCCTTTCTCTTTCTGCCACTCATTTTATCATATCCGCGCCTTTAGTGCAACTTGACTTTTTGGCATATCAGATGATAAAATATAGATACCATGAGTGACGCATCTATAAGATGCGGTATAATAAAAAACATAAAAAACGGAGGGATTCGGTGAGCAAAGAGGGAAATACGGGCGCGAAGATACACTGCGCCGTATGCGGACGCACGTTTGACGCGGCCGCGGATAAATGCCCGAACTGCTCGGCTCCGGCGTCGCTTTCACAGCCTGTCGCGGAGCCAAGGGAAGAGAAAAGAGAGCCTGTATTCGTCTGCACGATATGCGGACATGTCCACGAGGGCAAGGCTGCGCCCGACCGCTGCGAGAACTGCGGGGTCGGCGGCGAGCTGATCGAAGAGCGCCGTCCCGCGCTGACAAGAACATGGGTCTGCACGGTCTGCGGGCTTAAAATAAAGAGCGAAAATGCGCCCGAGAAGTGCCCGAAGTGCGAGTCGCCCGCCGAGCTGTTTAAGGCTCAGAAGGACGGCATCGCACGTATGCGCTGCTCGATATGCGGCTTTGAAATCGAGGGCGACACCGCGCCCGACCGCTGCGAAAACTGCGGAGTTGACGGGGACATGTTCGAGCCCGTGAAAAACTGACGGAGAGACTGATATGAACGTACTTGTTATAGACGGACAGGGCGGCGGAATAGGCAAGCTGCTCGTTTCCGGGATAAAAAGCGAATATCCGGACTTCTTCGTGACCGCCGTCGGCGCGAACAGCATCGCGACCTCCGCCATGCTCAAGGCGGGCGCCGATGCCGCCGCGACGGGCGAAAATGCCGTGTGCGTTGGGTGCCGCAAGGCGGATGTCATAGCGGGTCCCGTCGGCATAGTCATAGCCGATGCGCTGCTCGGCGAGATAACGCCGAAGATGGCGGCTGCGATAGGGCAGAGCGACGCAAAGCGCGTGCTCGTCCCTGTCAATCACTGCGACAATATAGTCGTCGGCGTCGGGGATATCCCGATGGCGAAGCTCGTTCAGTCCGCCGTGAAAGAAATCGGAAAAGGGTCTTGATTTTCTCTTGAAATGTGATATAATAATCGCGATCTCATGAAGGGATCGGGCTTTCAGAAGAGAGCGAAGATTTTTTTAAAATAACGTGAAAACATTGCCGCGAGGGTAACTGCGCTTCCAGGAGGGAGTGCCGTACCCCCGCTTTTTGTTTTTTTGAAAGGACGATCCCCATGACAAACAAGAATTCAGTGAGAATCAGAAAGACGGTCATAACCGCGCTGTGCGTCGCGCTGTGCATCGTGCTGCCCATGGCGTTCCACATGGTCAAAAACGCCGGAACGATATTCCTGCCTATGCATATCCCAGTGCTGCTGTGCGGACTTATCTGCGGCTGGCAGTACGGGCTAGTGTGCGGTCTGCTCGGCCCCCTGCTCTCGTCGCTTTTGACTCAGATGCCGCCTATGGCTATCCTGCCGTCGATGATGGCGGAGCTCGCAGTCTACGGCGCAGTGACGGGTCTTATGATGTACGCGTTTAAATATAAGACTACATATCTCTCGCTCTACACGAGCCTCGTTGTCGCGCTCATCTCCGGGCGCGTCGTTTCGGGTATACTCAAAGCCCTCATCTTCTCCGCCGGAAACTATTCGTTCTCCGTCTGGGTGACTGCGTCGTTCGTCACCTGCCTGCCGGGTCTCGCTATCCAGCTCGCGATAATCCCGACCCTCGTAAAAGTGCTCGCCAAAGCAAAGCTCCTGCCGCGCAGACAGACGCAAAAACAGGCTTGACTTTGAATTTTCTTTGGGGTATAATAATCCCATATTATAAAGGCTGTGACGAAGAACACAGATCTTTTCGGGACGATCAGAGAGGGAAATGTTTGCTGCGAGTTTCCTTCGTCCGCAGGGTCTATTCCGCTTCCGAGCCGCAGGGCGATGAGTCCTGCCGCGTGCCCGCGTTATGGGCTGAGAGTTAAACACAAGGTGGTACCGTGCTTATTGCACCCTTGGGACGGCGGGAGCCGTTCTGAGGGTGTTTTCTATTAAATATGATGCAGGAGGATATAAAATGCTGGATCTCAGATTTGTCAGAGAAAACCCCGAAATAGTCAAAGAAAACATCAAAAAGAAGTTTCAGGATCAGAAGCTTCCGCTCGTCGACGAGGTCATTGAGCTCGATAAGCTCTGCCGCGCCGCAAAGGGCGAGGCTGATGAGCTGCGCGGCAGCCGCAATCGCCTGTCGAAGCAGATAGGTGCGCTCATGGCGCAGGGCAAGCGCGATGAAGCGGAAGAGGTGAAGGCTCAGGTCAGCGCGAACGCCGCGAGACTCGCCGAACTCGAGAAGCTCGAAGAGGAGCTCGGCGAGAAGATAAAGAAGATAATGATGGTCATCCCGAACATCATCGACCCGAGCGTGCCGATAGGACGCGACGACAGCGAGAATGTTGAAATTCAGCGCTTCGGCGAGCCCGTAGTGCCCGATTTCGAGGTTCCGTATCATACAGAGATAATGGAAAAGATGAGCGGCATCGACCTCGACTCCGCAAGAAAAGTCGCGGGCAACGGCTTCTATTATCTCATGGGCGATATCGCCAGACTTCATTCGGCAGTTATTTCATATGCGCGCGACTTCATGATCGACCGCGGCTTCACTTATTGT
Organism: bacterium; assembly: GCA_963592475.1. Classification (GTDB taxonomy): domain Bacteria; phylum Bacillota; class Clostridia; order Oscillospirales; family Acutalibacteraceae; genus CAG-177. The sequence goes on along the minus strand of CAVAWW010000015.1, from coordinate 33,650 downwards.
GTGCCGCCGTTCATGATAAGAAGCGATGTCGTCACCGGCGTTATGAGCTTTGCCGAGATGGACGCGATGATGTATAAAATCGAGGGCGAGGACCTCTATCTCATCGGCACGAGCGAGCACTCGATGATAGGCAAGTTTATTGATACAATAATCCAGCCCGAGACTCTGCCGCTGACCCTCACGAGCTACTCCCCCTGCTTCCGCAAGGAAAAGGGCGCTCACGGCATAGAAGAGCGCGGCGTTTACCGCATTCACCAGTTCGAGAAGCAGGAGATGATAGTTGTCTGCGAGCCGGAGGACAGCAAGATGTGGTTCGACAAGCTCTGGCAGAACACGGTCGATTTCTTCCGCACTCTCGATATCCCGGTGCGCACCCTCGAGTGCTGCTCGGGTGACCTCGCGGATCTCAAGGTCAAGTCTATAGATGTCGAGGCGTGGTCGCCCAGACAGAAGAAGTATTTCGAGGTCGGCTCCTGCTCGAACCTCGGCGACGCACAGGCACGCAGGCTGAAAATACGCATCAACGGCAAGGACGGCAAGCACTTTGCCCATACGCTCAACAACACCGTTGTTGCCCCGCCGAGAATGCTCATAGCGTTCCTCGAAAACAATTTGAATGCCGACGGCAGCGTCAATATTCCCGAAGCCCTCAGACCGTATATGGGCGGCAAGGAGAAAATAGGCGGCTGAGAATAACAGCATATAAAATCAAAAGCCATAATTCACTTTTCAAAGCGGGTTGTGGCTTTTTGCTGTTTTATGCGAGCCGTGCGTCAGCCCATTTTTTACGGTTCGGAGTCAGATAATGAAAGGCTTGAGTATTTATAAGAAATGTGCTAAAATCGAGATATCAACAGGAGACATAATGGGGTGGCAACATGAAGACAGGGAAAAGAAAAAATACTGCCATTAAATGGATAATCGGAATATTGGCGGCCGCAGCGGCGGCGGTGCTCATATTTATTTTGTCTATATTCGCAATAGACCCGATGTTCCATTATCATGCTCCGTTGAAGTTTCTGTCATATCCGCTTGTGAACGAGCGCTATCAGAATAACGGAATAGCCAGACACTTTGACTATGATTCGGTCATCACCGGAACATCCATGACGGAGAATTTCAAGACGAGTGAGGCTCAGATGCTCTTCGGCTCTGATTTTATAAAGGTCGCGTTCTCCGGCGGCGGATATACGGAAATAGGCGACAATCTCAAGGCTGCGTATGATTCCGGACACAATATCAAATATGTCATATGGGGTCTTGACTATGACAAAATGATCTACGGCAAGAATTATCGCTATACCGAAAAGGGCGATTTTCCGGACTATCTGTATAACGACAGCAGCCTCGACGATATAAAATATTTCTTCGATCCGGTCGTTATAAAGCTCACCGGAAGCGTTGTGAAATCAACAGTTACGGGAAGAGCGGCAACCTCGTTTGATGTTTATGAAAACTGGAGCGCCGGCTATGAATACGGGCGCGACGAGGTTATAAAGTCGTGCGAGCTCAACGCCTCTGCGAGCAAGATGCAGCAGCTGACCGATGCCGACCGCGCCGTTGTAACGGAAAATCTGAACGAGAATATTATCAGTATTGTCAAAGCGCATCCCGAGACCACATTCTATTTCTTCTATCCGCCTTACAGCATAGCGCACTGGGGCATGGAGATAAATAACGGTCAGCTCGACAGGACGCTCGGCGCCGAAAATCTGATAACAAAAGAGCTTTTGAAATATGACAATGTCAGGCTGTATTCATTCCGCGGCAACTCCGAGCTCATATGCAACCTCGATAATTACAAGGACGCGAAGCACTACGGCGAATGGGTGAACTCACAGATGCTGCAGTGGATGAAGAATGACGAATACCGCATCACAGAAGAGAATCTCGCCGAATACGAAAAGAACGCCGACGATTTGATAAAATCTTATGATTACGACCGACTTTTCAAATGACGGCGAATATCAACAAACATAAATTAAAGAGCCTGCGGACAGCGGGCTCTTTTGCTTTTACACGGATTTTACTTTCGCTTTACCAAAAGTCGGTTGATGCTTCGGCTTCCTACGGGTTAAACTGATAGCGGAAGGGAGAAACCGGGCATATAAACCAACGAAAACGTACGCGCCCGGTCGGTAAAGTCATGAAAGAAACCAATGCCGTCAAGAAGGACGGAAGCTTTTTCGAAAAGCACGCAGAGATATGGAAATTCATAAAGTTCACTTTTGCAGGCGCGTCCTCGTCGCTGATAGAGCTCGGCGTGTTCGCTCTGCTCCAGTATGTCGTGTTCAAGTCCCTCAACGATGTCCCCGTGACGGACAGCCCCGTTCTCGCGTTTCTCGGGGTCGAGTATAAGGGCTATATGTATTCGTATTTCATCTCGACCGTCGTCGGCTACGCGATAGCGTTCGTCATGAACAGAAAGATAACTTTCAAGGCGGACGCGAATCCGCTGCTCTCGACTGTTTTGTATGCGATAATGGTCGTTTGCACGATTATTTTCAACACCTGGTTCGGCGCATTCCTCGGCACGCTCATCAAGAACAGCGGCCGCAGCAACGCGCTCATCGAGCTGCTGACAAAGGTCGTCGTCATGACCGTGCCGACTCTCTGGACATATCCGCTCAACAGGTTCGTTATCCACAGAAAGAAAAAGCCCGTTGCAGAACAGGGGGAGTGAATATGCGCTTCAACTCCGGCGGAAAATTTAAAATAATGCAGATAACCGATATTCAGGAAATACCGGATGTATCGCCCGATACGATAAAGCTTATCAATGCGGCTCTCGAAGAAGAGAAGCCCGACCTCGTCGTGCTCACCGGCGATCAGATAAAGGGCTACGGAGTCTCATATAAAGGCAAGGGCGATGCGCTCATAGAAAGCGTCGCCGAGACTGTCGGCAAGCTCTTAAAGCCCGTCACAGACAGGCATATCCCGTTCGCCGTCACTTTCGGCAACCACGACAGGCAGGTCGGGATAAGCAACAAAGACCAGTTTGAAAAGATATACAAAGCCCTGCCCGGATGCGTGGGCGAACAGGCTGAGGGCATTGACGGAGGCGGAACATATAATATACCGATCTTGTCCTCCGACGGCGAACGCACCGCGTTCAATCTCTATCTTTTCGACAGCGGAACTGACGCAAAGGGCGGCGGATATGAGCCGTTTGATCCGGAGATAATAGACTGGTACAGGAAAAAGCGCGATGAGCTGAAAGCCGAAAACGGAGACTACATTCCGTCTCTTGTATTCCAGCACATACCGATGTTCGAGCACTACAATGTTCTCAAAAGAGTCGGCAAGCACGAAAAAGGAGCGATACCGGCATTCAGAATACACAAGGGCGAGCATTATAAAATAGACGAAACCAAGTGCGTCGAGGGTTCTGTATTATTAGAGCCTCCGTCGATACCGGATATCAACACCGGCGAGTTCGAAGCACTCAGCGAAAAGGGCGATGTGCTCGGCGTATATGTCGGTCATGACCACAAAAACTCATATGTCGGAAAGGTCGGCAATATTGATGTCGGGTTCACTCAGTCGGCGGGCTTCAATGTCTACGGCAACGGAAAACAGCGCGGCGTGCGCTGCTTCGTCCTCGACGAAAATGATCCGCGCAATTATAAGACATATACTAAGACATATGAGCAGCTCTGCGACGGCAAGCTCAACACGCCGATAAAAGACGCGATATGGCGCGTAGTCCCCACGACCGTGGACATGGCAAAACCGATGATAGCAAAGACGCTTGCCGCTCTTGTGGCAGTTGTCGCGCTGATAGTCATCGCCGTAAAATTTCTTTAAACAGACAACTTCTATTTTCATCATGACTCTTCTGCGAAGCCCCGGGGAAACATCCTCCCGGGGCTTTGCGCATTAAAAAAAGACTGCCGCAAGGGCAGCCTTTAATATTATTTATCTCTTTGCGCCGGAGACCACAAATTTTTCATCGTCCGAAACGGCGACATCAACGTCAAAGTACGGCGCGAACACTGCTGATAATTCCTCGGCAGTCAGCATCTCGCGCGAGACGCTGTCAGCCCTGCCCTTGTGGTGCATGCGCAGCGCGTCAAGGCTCATGCCGTGCGCTACGGTCAGCCGTCCGCCGCTTTTAAGCCAATGGGACAGCCGCTCAACGAGTCTCTCCGGGCTTTCAAAATGCGGGAAAGCATTATAAACAACGCAGCAGTCGCACAGGCGCTCAACGGGAATTTCCTCAACATCGCCGCAGATCACCTCGACTCTCTGGTCGTGCATCTTCGATGCGGCTATCCGCGCCATCTGAGCCGAAATGTCAACGCCGATAACGCGCTCCGCGCCGCGCGCGAGGTAATACGGGAACATGACTCCCGTGCCGCAGGCGACATCAAGCACGACGGAATTTTCTTTCACTCCGGCGGCGTCAAGTATGAAATTTATCTTTTCGTCGCTCTTTATCATGTTGGCGTCCCATTCGGGCGCCATGCGGTCAAAGAACGCGGCAATCTCTTTTTTGTTCATGCATCAGTCTCCCGAAATTTATGCTCATATGATACCACAAGACCGCGCGATTATCAATATCGGTGTGGGATAAAACTGCCTGCGGAATTGGCGATACGGAGCGGTGATTTTTTTGAACGGGTGTCGGCGTGCGAAAACAGATACAGCGACAAATTGGGGGGTTGCTATGGCTTAAGCGATAGAGAACTCTCAATCTATAAAACAGTGCTTTGCACCCCACAATCACTTCCGCAAAAATTAAAAAGGACTGCCAAACGGCAGTCCCTCTTGAAAAACTATCAATAATCTGTAGCTCTTATCGTCGAGATGATTTCGGCGCCGAGAAGAGTTTCGAGCTTTGTGCGCAGCTCGCGCTCCGAGGCGACGGGGGTGACAAAGGCGAACTCGTCCTCGGGTGCGCCGGCGCGCTTGAGGAGCTTTATCTCGCCGAAAGTTTTTTCCGCCGAAGATATGACCTGCTGCTTCTGCTGAGCGCGCACCCTGACATAGAGCGCCGTGGGCATGTCGAGATAGTCGGAGACATAGCCCTCTTCGCTGTCCGCCCAGCCGAAGAACTTCTGCTTGTTCTCGTGGCGTGCGCAGTCGATAACGTCGCCGACAACCGCGCTCGCGGTGGGCAGCTTGCCCGCGCCTCTGCCGTAGAATACGACATCGCCTATCGCGTCGCCGCGCACGAGAATTGCGTTGAAAACATCGTCAACGCTCGCAAGCTGGCTGTGGTGATCGACGAATGCGGGGCTGACTATCGCATAGATGTGCTTGCCGTCCTCGCTCTTGCGCGCTCTGCCGAGAAGCTTTATGACTCCGCCCCAGTCCTTGGCGTATTCGACGTCCTCGAGTGTTATCTCGGTTATGCCCTCGGTGTGAACCTGATCGGGATAGACATGCTTGCCGAAGCACAGGGACGCGAGGATGCATACCTTGCGGCAGGCGTCGAAGCCGAGAATGTCCGCCGAGGGGTCGCGCTCGGCATAGCCGTTGTCCTGCGCGAGCTTGAGCGCGTCTTCAAACGCCATGCCGTCGTTTATCATGCGGGTGAGAATAAAGTTCGTCGTGCCGTTGAGAATGCCCGCAAATTCGTTTATCTCGTTTGCGGCGAGGCACTGGCTTATCGGTCTGATTATCGGTATTCCGCCGCCGACCGACGCTTCAAAGAGGAAATTCACATTGTGCTCTGCGGCGTATCCGAGCAGCTCGCAGCCTTTCGCCGCGACAAGCTCTTTGTTCGAGGTCACAACGCTCTTGCCCGCCTTGAGGCAGGCGGAGACGAACTCATACGCCGGATGAAGCCCGCCCATTGTCTCGACAACGACCTTTACCTCGGGGTCGTTGAGAATAATATTAAAATCTTTTATAAAAAGCTTCTCATTCGGGTCGCCCGGAAAATCCTTGAGGTCGAGAATATATTTTATCTCAAGCTCCGACTGCGTGCTCTTGCGCACGATGCTGTCGTGATTTTTGTTGATGACCTCGGCAACGCCGCTTCCGACAACGCCGTAGCCCATTATCGCTATATACATGATAACTGTCTCCCCACTGTCATTGATTTTTATTATTTTATCACAAACAGCCCCGGCGATAAAGACCCAAAAGGAAAACTTTCTTACATTTTTATGAAGTATTTTTCAAACTCATTGAGTTTTAAGATAAAATAGTATAATATATATAATAAATTATGCTGTTTTGTCATTGAACGCAGGAAGAAAAACGGTTGAAAGAAGAGGTGCAGAAAATGTCCCCTGTCACTGTGGAAAAGAGAAGAGCCGTACTTATCAATATCGCATATATTGTGCTCGTGCTCGGCGCGTTTTATCTGTTCATGAAATATGCATTCTGGACAGTCGCTCCGTTCGTGTTCGCATTCTTGGTCGCCGCCGCGCTCCAGCGCCCGACCAACTTTCTCTCGAAGAAAACCCATATAAAAAAGGGAATCGTCTCCGTTATCGCGGTGCTGCTGATAATCGCGCTGCTGATAACAATAGTTGCCTTGACCGGCGCAAGGGTCGTGGCAGAGGTAAAGGGCCTCGCTTCGACTCTCGGCGAATGGCTCAAGAAGCTTCCGGACTATGTAAAGGGCTGGGAGGAGTCGCTCTACCGCTTCGCCGAGCGTCTGCCGGACGGACTTCAAAGCTCAGCCGAGGATGCGATAAAATCATTCTCGGACAAGCTCCTGCTATCATCAGAAGAGCGTGCGGCTCAGCGCACGCAGGGTGGCGAACAGAACTCCAATATCAATCTTTTGTCTATCCTCAAGACTCCGCTCAGCGGCGTCTGGTCAACCGCGAAACAGATTCCGAGTATTTTGGTCGGCGTGCTCCTGTTTATTATCGCCGCCTGCTTCATGACCGCCGGATATGACGGCATAGCCGGCTTCATCAAGAATCAGCTGACCCCGCAGAAGCGCAGAACGCTCTCGAAAACTAAACAAATCGTATTCTCGTCCATGGGCAAGCTCGTCAAGTCCTATGCGCTGATAATGCTTATAACTTTTGCCGAGATGTCGATAGGTCTTAGCGTGCTGAAAGTCATCGGCGTGTACAAGAGCGGATATATATTTATTATCGCAATCATAACCGCAATAGTCGATATCCTGCCCGTGCTCGGCACAGGTACGGTCGTTATCCCGTGGGCGGTGTTCTCGCTGATAAACGGCAGCTACGGACTCGGAATCGGACTCATTGTCATATATGCCTGCATAACGGTCATACGCCAGATAATCGAGCCGAAGATAGTCGCGAGCAACCTCGGCATCCCGCCGATAGTCAGCATCATGGGCATGTATATCGGACTCCAGCTCTTCGGCTTCATCGGAATTTTTATTATGCCGATAGTCATAACCGTGCTCAAGGTGCTCAACGACGACGGCGTTATCCATATCTGGCGCAGCTCGAAGAAATCTGTTGAGGCGGACGCCGCGGCAGTCCAGCCGGAGGATGTTTCAGCCGAAGAGGAGAATCAGGAGACCGACGGCGAGCCGAAAGAGTAATTTGTTGACTTTTGGGCTTCTTGTGTTATAATTGAACTGTAGTACAAAATTGTTCACAAGCACAATTCGGATTTTATCGTGAAAGGACGGTTTTCATGGATATTTTACAGGCAAAAAAAGAAGTTATCGCAGCCGGTCTGCGCCTTGTCGAAAAGGGACTCATCGCGAGAACATGGGGCAATGTCAGCTGCCGCGTTGACGAGAACAGCTTCGTCATCACCCCGAGCGGAAAGCCATATGAGGGACTGACCCCCGACGATATCGTCGAGGTCAAGATCGACACCCTGAGCTACGAGGGCAATGTCAAACCCTCCTCCGAAAAGGGCGTTCATGCCGAGGTCTACAAGGCTCATCCCGAGGCGGGATTTGTTATTCACACCCATCAGAAGTTCGCTTCCATTATAAGCGCGACCATGCAGGGCATCCCGACGCTCAGCGAAAAAGGCCGCAAGGTTATAGGCGACAAGGTTCTGCTCGGCGCATACGGTCTGCCCGGCACGAAGAAGCTCAAAAAGGGCGTCGCCGCCGCAGTTGCCGCCGACATGGACAGCAAGGCTGTTATCATGGCGCACCACGGCGCTGTCTGCTACGGCAAGGACAGCGAGGAGGCGTTCAATGTCGCCGCCACGCTCGAGCGCGAGAGCGCGCTTTATGTTCTCGACCTTTTTGACAGAAAGTTCGGAGAAAAAATTGCCGACCTGAGCGAAATGTGTGTTTCCTGGGCACAAAAGCACGGAAAAACTATTGTAAAACATGACGAAACCTGTTATAATAACTCGTATAGAGACGCAAGCGGAAAGATAGTATTCTATGCTGCAGGCGACAAGGAGCATACCGTCACCGTCGATCCCGCAACTTCAGCGGTCAGCGGCGAGGGAGAAATTCCGACAGCCGAGCTTCACCGCGCCATATATGAAGCGCGCGACGATATCAATGCTATTCTTTATTCCCAGGCTCCCGAGGTGCTCGCAGTCGCCGCCATGGGCAAGACCGTCAGGCCGCAGCTTGACGACAGCGCCCAGATAATCGGCACGAGCCTCAAATGTGCCAAGAACTCACCCAAGAAGGTAGTCAGAGCGCTCAAGGGTCGCCACTGCGTTCTCGTCAAGGACGGCGGCGCGCTCTGCTGCGGCTCGAACGAGAGCAACGCGGGTGCGGTCGAGATGATCGCAGAAAAGAGCTGCCTTACCTACATAGGCTCCGGCCTCTTCGGTAAGTGCAAGCCGATAAATCCCATCGAGTGCCTGCTCATGAGAGTTATCTATCTCAAGAAATACTCGAAGCAGGCCGAATAAATCAGACACCTACCATCTTCTTGCCCCCGTTTTATACAAAGAAAATCCCGACCTTAACCGGTCGGGATTTTCTTTATCCGTATGTGCAAAAAAATTAACAGATAACCAATACAAGCCGATTCTGAATCGTTTTTATAATAGAGGGGGTGAAGATATGCCCAAAAACAACATCAATTATTTAATTGTAAAAACAGCTCACGGAGATAATGAGGCTTTTGAGGAGCTTTACAAAGAGATGAGAAAGCCTGTGTATTATTATGCATTGCATTTCTGCGGAAATCCTTCGATTGCCGAAGATGTTATGCAGGATACATTTATCACGATCTGGAGCAAAAGCAGTTCGTTTATTCCGCAGGGAGACGGCCGTTCGTGGATCTTGTCTATCGCCAAGAATAAAGCTTTAGATATCTTAAAGAAAAGTAATCGAACCTGTTCGTTAGATTATATCGGCGATGTCGGCGGAGAGGACGGCAAGTTGAACCTCTTTGAAAATAAAACAGTATTAGATGACCTGCTGCGGACATTGGATAGCAAGGAACTGGACATTGTTGTTTTAAGACATATTGTCGGGCTGACCCTCACCGAAATCGCAAAAGAAAAAGACATGAAAAAGGGTACGGTTTTTTGGATGTATAACCGTGCCGTTAAAAAGCTGCGTCTCGAATCGAAAAGGATGGGTCTGTTATGAAAAAAAACATATATAAGCTTTTAGACGAAGCCGCAGAACAGTATGTGCCGGATAATTTTGATTCTATTATGGATGAAATCGAAAAAATGCCGACCGCTGAAACCCCTGACGTGTATTCGTTTACAGAAAAACGCTCGGCAGCCAAGCATTGGAAATATGCTGTTGCGGCAGCTTGTCTTTGCGCCGTGATTGCCGCAGGAGCAATCGTAACCGTCAAAACTCAATATCATACTTTATTCCCCGGAGGGGCGGAGGACTCCGAAAGGAATTCGTATAATAATTCAGCTTTGACAGGCGAAATCCTTTGGAATAAGGGGACAATATTAGGCGATATCCGTCTGGCGGGAGAATTCCGTGCCGTATCAGAAAAAGAGTGGAAATCTGTTTTTTCCGTAAACTTTCCAACGGAAGGCAAAACCGAATATTTTTTTGTTTATAAAATTGACAAGGAGCAGGGAATAACGGACACGGTAATGCTCGGGTATGCTTCTGTGGAGGGAGACAACGGCAGCAGTTACTCTGTATATGTGTCCGAAGGAGGTTTAAAGTTATCTTCGGTTTTTGTAGACACCTCGTCGCTCAAAAAGTCAAAAATAGAGAATAAAAGTGTTTTTTTCGGAACCGAAAACGGCAGCTGTCAATGGGCGGCGTTTGACAAGAGCGGTTACGGCATTATTGTCAAGATGTACGGGTTCACGGAGAAACAGGCAGTTGAGTTGGCGGATAAATTTATAAAGTAAATCTAAACAGGTCGTCATTAAAGGCTGTGCTGAAAGTATATGCGAAAATGCCTTCGTAAACAGCACCGTTCTTTTAATATGCCTGTTTCCAAAAAAATAACCACCGTCCGCGACGGTGGTTATTGCTTTAGCTGCCGATATGTTTTTCTATGAATCTTTCAACCCTGCTCCAATATAATTCCGGGTTTACAGAGGACGAGAGCGCGTGACCCGCTCCCTCGACGGTCAGACTTTCCTTTTCGCACGCCGCCGCCGAGAACAGCTCTCCGAGCATTTTATAGGGCACCAGCTCATCCGCCGTGCCGTGGATGAACAGGGTGGGAATATCGCTCTTTTTGACCTGCTCGAGTGCGCTCGCCTGCTTGAAATCATAGCCGTCGCGGAGCTTCGAGAGGGCTGAGGCTGCGTTGAGCACCGGGAACCACGGGATATGTATCATTTCGGCCTCCCAGATGAACTCATCCCACTCCGAGGTGTAGCCGCAGTCCGCGATAACGGCCTTGACGTTTTCAGGCAGCGTCTCGCCCGATGCCATGAGCACCGTCGCCGCGCCCATGGATACGCCGTGCAGGATTATCCGCGCGTCGGGATCCCACGAGAGAATGAGCTTTATCCACTCGATAACGTCCATGCGCTCCGGCCAGCCCATGCCGATTTTAGTCCCCTCGCTTTCGCCGTGGGCGCGCGCATCGACCGCAAGAACATTGAAACCGAGGGAGTGAAACTTATGAACAAAGCCCGCCATATGCCTGGCCTTGCTTGTATATCCGTGGCAGACGAGAACATAATCCGAGCCGGGATTTTCGAACTTTCTTCCGTGCAGCCGCAGAGAGTCGGACATAATAAATACGTCCTCGCCGTGCTCGTCGTACCATTCCCGGATTTCCGGCGTGCCCGTAAGTCCGCTGTATTTTGCGCTCGAATCCTCGCCGTCGGACTTGCTTGCCATCTTCTGAATGAGGTTGTTGAGCTTGCTCATATGTATGGGCGATTTCGTGTTTATCGAGAAATTATATAAAATCTCCGCCGAAGCCGCGGTCAGAGCGGTCAGCCCGCCGAGAGTGCCGAGGACGGCGCCCGCTGTTTTTCTGCTGTTCATAAACTTCCTCCTGCTTTTTTTAAGATTATAGCATAACCGCAAATGCCGTTTCAAGCTTTTTATATAAAGACTGTATGCAAAAAAAACAAAGGTCATAGTCGCGTTTTAATCCGTGAACTATGACCTTTTCCTAAAGCTTTTTGCCGCTTATGCCATGTTTTCCAGCGCGTTCATGAACTTCGGGTTGCTGGGAATGAACATGTAGTTGAGGAACAGGACCTCGTCTATCGAGTTCGTCTTGACGAAATCGGCGAGCTTGACGGTCAGCTGGCGCGGGTCGAGGACATAGATTGTTTTATAGTTAGCGCAGAGCCACGGTACAAAGGCGTTCGCGTAGCTCTCTTTGATAACAACGATGCTCTTGTCGCTCTGTGCGTCGGTCGTTATCTTGACAACGCCGTGGTCTCCGCCGACAAAGGCTAAGTATTTGTTCGACGAAGTCGTTTCGGTGTTGATGACTTTGATGCTGTAGCTGTTGCTCATCGCGGCATCGGTGTCCGAGGCTATAGCCGTTGTGTTGACGGGCGGAATGAAATATTCGACATAGTCGGGGTCGTTCGAGAGCGCGGTGCTCTTCGTGTCTTTGTAGAAAAGCCCGAGGAACGGCGAGAGCTTGCCGGTCTGGAGAGTATTTTTGTCAACGGGCGTGAATCCTGCGACTTTGGCGAAGGTTCGATAGGCGTAGTACGCGCCGAGGGTGGTCCAGTGGTGGTCGCTTCTGAAATAGAGATATTCGTCCGTGTGCGCCGCCATCTCGGCATAGGCGTTGACGGGCGTTATGTCCTTTAACTGCTCGTAGATGTAGCACATGCCCTCGTACTGCGACTTCGACACGCCGATGTTATATTTGCTCGGGGCGTAGAACTCAATGGCGGTCGGCGCCATGAGGCAGTAAGCTTTTGTGTCCGGCATCTCCGCCTTGAGGCGGTTGAGTGCGTCGGCATAGTTTTTCATGTTTTTATACGCGTTGCCGTAGGGCTCCATGACGCGGTTGCCGATTTCGATGAGCGAAGTGCCGCTGTAGGTCTTGATCTTCACATCGTCGGAGACCGAGACGACGTTTTTCGGCTTGACGAGACTGCCGTCCTCGTTCGTCTGAGGCTCGGTGGTTCGCTCCTCGGTCGTCTGCTCTCCCGCAGGCTCGGAAGAGTCGCCCTGAGTGTCCTTGTTCGCGCATCCCGCAAACGACAGCAGCATCGCCGCCGCCAGAACGGCTGCAAAAATTCTCTTGAGTTTCATGGAATACCTCCCTTGAAAGTTTTTCCCGTCTATATAATAGCACACTTTTTATAAAAAATGTGCGGATTTTGATTTTTCGATTCGCAAAGTGAAAAAATCCCGGCGCAGTGCCGGGATAATAATTAATGCCGTCAGAATATATCCGACTCGGGCGTGATTACGCTTTGAGTTTTTTGATATTCGTATGTTCTTTTTACCCCTCCGCGATCTGTTTTGCCGACGGCAACTATTTTCTTCGCGCCGTATTCATAGGAGTAGGTCTCGGCGGAGGAGTATGATATCTCGTCGTGCTCTTTTTCGGTGTATTTTATTTCAATCGGATTTCCGTGCTCGTCGTTTTTGTATTCGTATTCCTCCGTCATGCCGCGGAAATTTTTTGAAACTTTTTTTATCAGCACGCCGTTTTCGTCATATTGATATTCTTCCGTCAAACCCGCCATGCCGTACTCGTCCTGTGATATTGTCGCGCGTATCAGCTCGCCGCGGTCGTTATATTCAAAAATATCAGAAACTGTATACCCGTCGGAGTCGGTGACGTCTTTTTTAATAAGCCTGCCGTTGCCGTCATAAGAGAACACTGCCTTTTTGCTGCCGTTCTGCGCTGAAACAAGCTTTCCCGACTTGTTATAAGTGAATTTCAGCACATCCTCTTCCTTGCCGGAAGCGTTCAGCGTGGATATCTGAGAGATTTTCTTGTCCGAGTCGTATTTATAGCTATATACGCACTCGCGGCTGCCCGAGCGGGTTATCTCCTTCACGGTGCCGTCGCCGTTGTAGGTATATTTATAAGTATCCGTATCGCTGCTCAGAGGATTCCCGTGGAAGTCGTATTCGGTGGCTGTGTTTTTGATATAATTGCCGTCCGCGCTTTGCTTGTCCTCTTCGGTCATCTTCCAGCGGCTCTCTTTGTCGAGCCCGATGCCGAGATAATATGCGGAGATCAGCATGCTCGCCTGACCGTCCGAATTCATCTGTGCGTCCGCGTCAATGCTTTCGCTCTGTACGGTGCTGTCGGCGTCCGCTGTCTTTCCGCCGCATCCGGCAAATAATATAACCGCCGCAAAAGCCAAAAGTGCCGCCATAAATTTCTTCATTGTCCTGCCTCCCTTTTTGTGACAGACACATTATACCACAAAATTTGAAATATAGGCCTATTTTTTAAAAAACAGGGACGGCTGAACCGTCCCTGCCTGCTTACATTATTGTATCCGGCGAAACATTAAACGCTTCTTTGCGGTGATATTCATACTCGGTGACCTGTAACGCCTTGCTGCCCTCTTCATTTTTTGCGTAGGTAAAGCGCGTGGTGGCGGTCACTTTTTCTTTGTAGGAGTATACCGTTTTCGAGGTGTAGTCAAGCGTCTTTTTTCCGTTCTTCGTGGAGTAGCATTTCACCTGATCGGGGTTGCCGTTTATATCGTTGGTGATGAATTCTTCGGTTGTGATCTGCCCTTCGTCGGAATAAAGCATATCCCGATAGTAGATCACATATCCGTTTTTGTCATATTTTCTCTCCGTTTCTGTTGAGAGCTTGCCGCCGTTTTCGGTGTCGTAGCACTGTCTGAGTATAAGACGGTTGCTTGAGTCGTATTTATATACATACCTGCTCCCGCCGCTGATGCACTCCGTCAGGTTGCCCTTTGAGTCATATTTGTATTCGGTGTCCAGGTTCCCATCTCTGAGCCGTTCGCGGACAAAGACAAGCCTGCCGCTGTTGTCATATGTAAACTCTGTGACAGTGGTTATAATATTTCCGGACTTTTCCGTAACTTTTGTGAGCCGCTTCTGTGAGTCGTATTTGTAAGAATAGTTTGCCGGAGAGCCGTACATTGTCTGCGCCGAGCCGATCGTCCCGTCGGAGTTATATTTATATTCTGCGCGATATGTGCCGTACGGGTAATATTCTTCGCCTATTATATTCTCGTTCAAGTCAAATTTGACGCTTTTTCCGGTCATATATTTGTTTGACGAATCATATGTGGCGTCTTTGACAACGACCCAGTGCTGCCATTCACTGCGGTAAAGCCCGAGATAATAGTGCGGATTTGCCGAGGCTTTGTTGCCGGAAGATGTGTTTGCACCCTTGCCGGAATCGCCGCCCGCCGGAGCGTTCGCGGCGGAAACGCCCGGCTGCTGCGCGGCGCTCGGCAGTTCGGCGTTGGAATTTATTTCGTTTCCGTAAACATCGGTTTCGCTTTCACCGTCAGAATACCGCTGCGAAACTTTGCCGGAGACGAGACTGCCTCTTCTCTTACTTTTGCTCTTCTTGCAGCCGGCAAATGAAACAAGCATGAGCAGCGCCAGCACCGCCGCAAGAATTCTTTTTACTTTCATTAAAATCACCACATTCTCCCGTTGTCTCAGTATAATACATCGTCCAGCCGGCGTGATCCGAAATGTTCATATGTACGGACGCCCGAGTCTTCTGTTGCCGTAATTTTATTCTCTTCATAAGTATATTCGATGTTGATTTCCCGATAGTATTCTTTATCTTCGGTGCCATCATCGGATTTCTTAATACGGCATGTTTTTATGGTCGTGGGATTTCCGTACTTGTCATTTTCGTAAGTACATTCCTCGACGCTGCTGATATATGTTTTTGTTTCCTTTGTGCGCGCGCCGGTCTGCGGATCAAATTCGCGTTCAGTGCTGTTTTCGAAATTTTCGTCCCGGTCATATTTAGTGCTCATCGAACGGATGAGACAGCCATTTTCGTCATATGTATACACGGTTTTTATTCTATGATCAAAAGTAGACTCGAAGAAATAACTGTTAGTACAAATGCTGTTCTCTTCGATTATGTTTCCTGCATCGTCGTAGACATATGAAGTGATAATTGAGTTGGACGAATATTTAACAACAGTTTTTGAGATGCGGCCCCGGTCGTCGCGCTCACATGTCATGTATCTTCTATTGGGCCATTGGCCGCGAAAGCGCACAGAACGTATATGCCCGTCGTTGTCGTATTGATATTCCGTTCCGACGCCCTCGCTCTCTATATCAAACGGGAAGCACAGGAAGAAATTTATAGAATAATCATCTACTTTCAGAAGATTACCCGCATTGTCGTATCGCAACTGAAATTTTGAATATTCCCAGTCGAGGAGATCGTCTATCCCGCGGATTCTGTTATTCCGGGGATTATCTTTTTCCGATGTCAATCTCCAACGGTTCCAGTTCGGGCGGCCGATGCCGAGAAAATATTTTGAATATTTTTCGTCCTCGGGCCCGGCTATCGCGCCGAACGTATCCGTCGCTTCGGGCTTTTTGCTGCTGCATCCGGTAAATACCGCTGCAATCATTGCCGCCGCGAGAATCGCCGCAGCGAGCCTTTTTAATTTCATGTTTTTGTCCTCCGGTTTAATGCTGCCTGCTGCGATATATTTCTTTTGCCAATGCCGATAGATTGCGGACTTCAATCGGCGAAGAATCCATAATTGCAGCTGAATTCTGAAACGAGATTTGCAAAGTACATCTCGGTAGGCTTGGTCTCGTGGTATTTATAAATTCTGGTGCCGTCGAGGATGAGCGTGCCGTCTGAATCATAGACGACGATTTTGCCGGTCACTTTGATTTCGGACTTGCCGTAATCATATGAATATCTTTGTTCGTATTTCAAATCCTTTTTGCCGCCCGTTGTCAAATACACCTTTACTGCGGTCGGATTTTCATATTTGTCAAGGGTGTAATAAATCTCGGCGATTTCATTGGATTTAAGATTTGTTTCCTTTTGGTATATTACAAATCCATTCTTGTCATATTTGAATTCTTTGTTGCCGGTAGCTTTGCGATTTAAATCAAAATGCTTTTCGAGCACGCAGTTTCCCTGTCTGTCATATTCGTATGTGGTTATACCCTGCGTTTTGTTTTCGCTTACACTTATGGTGCATTCGGTAATTTTTCCGTCGGTATTATACTTGAAATCCTTGCTATCAATAAGCTTTTTGCCGCCGGAATAGCACTTTTCCGAGGTGAGCAGACCTGCGGAGTTATAAGTATAATAGGTCGTCTTGGGCTCATACGCCTTGTCTCGGCTCACGGAAACCGTCTTGGCAAGGCGCTTCGCCGAGTCATATTCATATGATTCGCTTGTAGCATAGCCATCGGTAAAATCCGCGCGCTTTATAGTGCCGTCGCTGTTGTATGTGTATTTGCAGCCTACAGAGCCGTTGCAGTTTTCTCGGTTGTCGTCTTCATATGCAATTGCGAGAACGAGGTTGCCGCGGTCATCAAAATCAAAATCATTGTTTAAGATTGAGATATCTTTAGGGGTTTTTTCAAAATAGGACAAATCTCTTTCTTTGTGAAGCGTCCAGTGATTCCAATTAACCCCGGACATATCAATATAGTATTGGGGATATTTGCTTTCTTCGGCTGTGGCCGCCTGCGAGGTTGAAGCACTCTCGGCCGCCTCACTTCCGTTTTCTGCCCCCGACGCTTCTGCACCGGCAGCCTCTGCCGAGGTTGAAGTCGAATTGTCTTTCTTCTCTCCCTTGCATCCCGCGAAGGAAGCCAGCGCGAGAAAAGCGAGGATAGCCGCAACGAGTCTCTTGATATTCATTTTCTTGCCCTCCTTTTTATTCGCATATATCATAACATATTTTTCTAAAATATGCTTTATGTGCGTGCGGTATGAACCGCCCGTTTTTGGGTACGAAGCAAAAAAATATAAAAAAGCTTCCGAAATTTTTCCGGAAGCCTTCGAATAAGATATTTATTTTGCAATCTCGCAGGTCTCTGCGTTGATTATATGCTGGAATACTGCGATGTGGGACGAGGAGATGAACTTGTCGATATGCATCGAGCCGAAGAACCAGTGCTTGTATTCGCACGCGGCGCCGAGCTCCTCGAAATACGTATTGAGTCCCGTTACGCGCACGGGCTCCTTGTCCTTGAGTTTTAAAAATCCTTTGATTTTCATCGGCGGCTCATGAGTGATGATAATATCAACCTTGTTGCCGAGCTTCTTGAGATTCTGTGCGCCCTCGGTCAGCTCCGCTTCGGTGGGTATCTCGTCGCCCGACCAGGAGTTGAGATCGGAGCGGATATCTATATCCGGGCTCTCGCCGCCGCCCATGGCAAAGACGCTCACGCCGTCGAAATCATAAGTCTGGCCGCGCATGAGATGATAGAGGTTGCCGGTGATATGATGGACTTTTCCACCCTTGAATTCCGAGACCTCGTAGCTTCTGAGTCGCTCGAAATTCTCATGCGTGCCGTCGATAAAGCAGACGTTGTATTTGAGCTTGCCTATCTTTTTGAGCAGCTTCTCTTCGTTCTTCGAGCCGTCCCAGATGAATCCGAAATCGCCGCAGATGAAGAGCGTGTCGCCCTTTTTCAGTTTTTTGAGCGCGGAAGATGTGAATCGCTCGTAATCTCCGTGGGTGTCTCCCGTAACATAAAGCATGATTTTTAATCCCCCTGATAAACAAAATCCGTTTTATTACTTTATTTTACAGCCTGAAACTGGTATAATCAATTAGTGTCAGGACAAAGTTGTCTTCTATCGTTTATATATATAATACAACATTCGGCGGTGACTGTCTATGAAAAAACTCATAAAAATTTTATTTTGTTTTATTCTTATCGCGTCGGTGCTCTGCGCCATGCCTGCCTACGCTAATTATAACGCGGTATACGAGAAAAGTTTGACAGACAGCGGAGATAATCCTATTTATGCCCAGATTTATCTGCTTGTCAATCTCGACAACGACACGGTCATTTTTGAAAAAGATGCGGACAAGCAGGCGGCTCCCGCCTCGCTGACTAAAATAATGACCGCCACCGTCGTGCTCGAAAACTGCAAGAATCTCGATGAAGAGGTCGAGGCGAGCTATGAGGCTATCCACCTGCTCGACGGCACCGGCAGCTCGATAGTCGGGCTTGAGCCGGGCGAGAAGATGAGCATAAAGAATCTGCTCTACTGCCTGCTCGTGCGAAGCGGCAACGATGCGGCGAATGTCCTCGCGATGCATGTCGGCGGATCTATCGAAGGCTTTGTCAAGATGATGAATGACAAGGCGGCGGCTCTCGGCTGCAAGAATACGCACTTCGCGAATGTTCACGGGCTCGACGACCCGAATCACTACACCACCGCGCGCGACCTGATGACGATAACAAAGCACGCGCTGACCCTGCCTTATTTCTCGGAGATAACTTCGACTACAATATATAAAGTCCCCGCCACAAACAAGAGCGAGGAGCGCACCCTGCGCAACACGAATAATCTTATGAACAAGGCGTATGCCGATTATTATTCGCCCTACGCCGTGGGCATCAAGACCGGATCGACCGACAACGCCGGACGCTGCGTCATATCAAAGGGCACAGGCAACGGCTACAACTATCTGTGCGTGATAATGAACGCGCCGATGCAGAATATAGACGACGATGAGCCGCTCGAAAACTGCGCGTTTGTCGACTGCCGCAGGATGTTCAATTGGGTGTTCAAGCACATTGAATTGAAGTCGATAGCGAGCCCGACTCAGATAATAACCGAAGTCCCGCTCAAACTCTCATTCAGAACCGATCATATTTCGCTCGTCCCCGGCGAAGAAGTGCTGGCTCTCGTCCCGACGGGGGCTGACGCCGGAAGCGTGCTTATCGAGCCTGTGCCCGAGACCGTGCCGAAGAGTGTTGACGCGCCGGTCAAAAAAGGTCAGGAGATATGCGAGGCTCGCGTGCTCTATGCCGGCGAGGAGATAGCGCGGATAAAGCTTGTCGCGTCTGAGGATGTGTCGAGAAATGTTCTGCTGTTCATAGGTGCAACGATAAAGAAAGTCGCTTCGAGCACTGTATTTAAAATTATCGCATCGATAGTCGCCGTTCTCGTTGTCGGCTATATTGCGCTGTTTGTCTACGAAAACTATAAGCGTCGCCAGAGGCGCAAGCTCAAACTCGTCAATCCCGGAGTCAAGGGCAATGAATATACTGAGAAAAAGGGCAGAAAGAAGAAATAATTCCGGGTTTGTGACGCATGAGGAGTGATGTCATGAGTGAGCAGCCTAAAAAGAAAGGGCTATCGACATCGATAATTGTCTGCATAATCTGCGCGGGCATTCTGGCCGCGGCGACGGCGCTGGCAATAAAATCTGTTGTAAAAACTCAGCAGGAAAACGAATCTCGCCAACAGAGCATGGTCGACGCGAGCGAGTCGATGCTCGCGGCGTCGAACAACGAGGAGACCAGGCTGCTGAATGCGGTTACGGATGTCTGTAAAAAGCACAATATTGCGGCGCATGTCAAGCTCAATAAGAATGTTCACGAGCCCTACAGCCGTAAGTACAGCTTTGAAGAGTCGACCGAAGACCCGATAAAATATGAGATAGACATATCTTTGCAGATAGACCCGCCCGAAAAAATAAAGGACTGGAAGAAGTTCTATTATTTTCTCGACGAGCTCGACGGCGTGAAGTCCGACTACCCGTTTATCCATATCTCCCTGCATACATATTATGTCGGCGAGTATGTGACGGGGTCGGGCGAGGAGCATGAAATAAACTACAGTGTCTACATCAGCAGACAAAACCTGATATCGGTCAATGACGGCAGAGAGATTCACTTTCTCGGGATAAAAACCGACAAGGGGATAACCCCCGTCTCGGAGATTCTGCCATATGAGGGAATGCCGGAGTCGCTGATAAATTCAACAAAGCTCGGCAAGGCGACCGCCGTCAACTATGACCCGCTTAAATATTCAAAGTTCTATAATCAGACGGTTGCCCGCCGCGAGGGGTATCATAAATATTATTGGAAAATACCGTATTACGCAGAGCGATTTAAATATTCCGACTCGCTGTATGCGTATTATTCGGTAGATGTGAGAAACGGCGCCGTGGAAAGCGTGTGGCATTATCCGGAATATGAGACCGTGCCGAAGCAGACTTCATCTTCCGGTGGTTCATCCTCCGGCGGCTCGTACAGACCCTCCGGCAACCGCCCGGTGACTACCACGAAAAAAGCTTACTATGACGACGATCCGTATAATGCCCGCGACTTCAATGACCCCGAGGATTTCTACGACTATTATTACGACGACTTCGAGGACTACGAAGAGGCGTATGACTATTTCTATGAACATAATCCGGATTGATATCAGAGAGTGAATATAACAAAAATCCTACCCGCGCAGCAGCATCGGGTAGGATTTTTTTGTTGAAACATTTCGAGTCAGGGCACGAAATGAATGGGGAGCGGACTATCGCTTGAGCTA
Source organism: bacterium (assembly GCA_963592475.1). Taxonomy (GTDB): domain Bacteria; phylum Bacillota; class Clostridia; order Oscillospirales; family Acutalibacteraceae; genus CAG-177. The sequence continues at coordinate 12,888 of CAVAWW010000015.1, read as the reverse complement.
TGGCAAAGCAAGTGACTCAAGTGACTTCTATAATCGGGCTTTCAATAGCTGTGACATACAAGACATAAATGATAGATTTGCGTTAAATCTGCGGGCGGATGATATCCGCCCCTACATGATTGTGCCAATTTGTAATATTTAATGCACAATTGATAACATACACAATAAGATAAATTCCAATTTGCCTTTCGTCCATATTTCTGACCCGAAAGACATACATTATATAATATATAATATATGCCATTCAAATCTTGTAAAAGTCTTTGTACCAGCGGGCGAAGCTGCGAAGCCCGGTTCTGAGATCGGTCGAGGGCTTGTAGCCGTAGTCGCGCTCGAGCGGGGTCGTGTCCGCGTATGTCACGGGGACATCGCCCGGCTGCATCGGGACGAGCTGCTTGTGCGCTTCAAAGTCGTAATCGTTTGGCAGAACTCCCGCGGCGATAAGCTCCTGCTGCAGAATGTCGACGAAGTCGAGCAGGTTTTCGGGGCTCTGGTTGCCTATATTGTAGACCGCATACGGCGGAACGGGCAGACCGTCTTCGCCGTTTTTGCGCTCCGGCGCGCCCTGCATGACGCGCACGACGCCCTCAACTATATCATTGATATATGTGAAGTCGCGCTTGCAGTTGCCGTAGTTGAAAATGCGGATCGTTTCGCCGCGAAGAAGCTTGTCGGTGAAGCCGAAATACGCCATGTCCGGGCGGCCTGCGGGTCCGTAGACCGTGAAGAAGCGGAGTCCCGTCGAGGGGATATTATAGAGCTTCGAATAGGCGTGAGCCATCAGCTCGTCAGACTTTTTCGTTGCGGCGTAGAGGCTGACGGGGTTGTCGACTTTGTCGTCGGTGCTGTAGGGCACCTTTTTGTTGCTGCCGTAGACCGACGAGCTCGAAGCATATACAAGATGCTCGACAGGTGTCGCACCGTCGTCATATGAGTGGCGGCAGGCTTCGAGGATATTATAAAAGCCGATTATATTCGATTCGATATAGGCGTCGGGATTTGTTATAGAATAGCGCACCCCCGCCTGCGCCGCGAGGTTGACAACTATCTGCGGCGAGTATTCGCGGAAAATTTCGCTCACTTTGTCCTTGTCCGCGAGGTTAGCTTTAATAAAAATAAAATTTTCGTGTTTTTGAAGCTTTTCGAGCCGCGACTCTTTCAGGCGAATGTCATAGTAGTCGTTGACGCTGTCGAAGCCGATGACGCGGATATCTTCGAAGTCCGAGAGCAGACGCTCCGAGAGAAAAGAGCCGATGAATCCTGCCGCGCCCGTCACGAGCACGGTCTTGCCGCTTAAATCAATTTTTGTCTTGACTGATTTTTCCTGCATATCCGCTTATCCTTTCAGAAAGGGGCTGTCGCATTTTCAGCGCAGCCCCTGCTACCCTGCAACACCTAAAACTTTACAAGTATTGCGTCGTCTGATTGCGTTTAACTGCGTCTTCATCCTTGTTCAACACAATTATACTTGCAACCGGATGTAAACTTTTAGATGTTACAGGGTAGTATATTTATCTTTTGAATTTTTCCAGTATTACGCTGAAAGCCACTATCGCGGCCTGAACTATAACCGCCGTCAGAGGCGACACAAACGCGAACGCCTTCAGCGCGACGCAGAGTATCGCGCCCGCCGCCACGACTGCCTGCACGATAAGGGCGAACACCGCCCAGCGCGAAGCGAAGTTCGCGAGCCTGCCGCACGCCGCTATGCTCTTGAAATAAGATCTGGCGGAGCCGTCGTGCATGACCTTTGCGGGGGCTGAATCAACAACGCTGTCGCGGTATGCGCTGAATATGCGCGCGCCGTGGGAGAGCGTCATTTTGATATCTTTCTGCGCTATGCCGAAGCGGGCGGCGATGAGCTCGTCGGTCACATTCGGGTCGTCTGTGCGAACGACAAGGCTGAAGCCGTTGTCCGCCATCTCATTTATCGAATCCTTGAGCGAGGAGTCCTCGGCGTAGTTGAAAACGAACATCGCCGCGACCTGCGAGTCGATGGCTATGTAGAGAATCTTGCGCCCGTTGCGCTTGACTTTGTCCTCCTCGGACTTGAGCGGCACTTCGATATTGTGGTGCGTGAGCAGGTTGCGGTTGCCGAGCAGCACGCGCTGGTTATATATTGTGGCTGAAAGACCGAGTCTGTCTTCGTATATCATGTCGCGCACGGGCGGCAGAAGCTCGGTCGAGCCGCCGATAATGCGGTTGAAGACATCTGTGAGCGGACCGCCGGATTTGAGCACTATAGCGACTGCGTAGAGCAGAACATCGTCTATTCGCACGGTGTGGAAGTCCTTCATTCCGTGCATCTCGCAAGCGGCGCGGTCGAAGAGATCGGCGCTGTCAACGGAGGCGGCGACCGCCTCCGAGCATTCGAGAGCCGCGTCGTAGCCCGCTATCATGCCGCCCTCTGAGTTGAGCTTCCTGTTCTCAAGATAGAGCGGGATCATCAGCGCGAGTTCTATAGCGCAGGGCGAGGTCAGGCAGAACGCGCCGGTGAGCACGCCGAACGCCTGGAAGATATCTTTTGTTATTATGCCCGATATAACCGCGAGCAGCACGGAGACAGCCGAAGAAATTATCAGGCTGCGCTTTATGCAGCTGTCTGCAGGGGAGTTGGCTTCGGAATTTTTGATGAAGTCGGCGGGGAACTCGACCCTGCCGGAATATAAAATGTCGGGGTTGCCCATCTTGAGCGCGCGTCCGACTTCAAATGCGTCTTTCTCGCTCTCTATAGCCCTTATGCCGTAGAGCCCTGATTTGCGTTTTGCGGTGCAGAAGAGGAAATTCTGCATCACGCGCGCCGTGCCGCGGCTGCTGTTTTCGGCGGTCATGAGCATGGCGAATATCGCCGCCGCGCAGTAGAACATACCCGAAGCGCCCTCGGGCGATTTGTTAAAGAACGAGAGTATCGTCTGGACGAGGGCGAGTATAAACGTCAGCCCGCCGACTGCGCCGCCGGTCACGCGGCCGTTTGCAAGCGCCTTTACGCCGGATAAAATATTCGGGAACGCGAGATAGAACGATGCGAGCAGAAGCACTATATTAGCCGCCGCGAGTCCCGCGCCTCCGCGGTCGAATGCGGGCGCGTCTATCGCCGCCCACTCGAGAATTTTCGGTATGAGCAGCAGAAGCAGCGACACGCCTTCGAGCACGCACAGACCGATAACCGAGGTCTTGAACTGCGATGCGGCGTTCTTGAGGCTGTTATAGACTCTGCCGCGCTGTTCGGGCTTCTCGTATTCGAGGGGAGCTTTCTCGGAGTGCTTTCTCTTTTTCTCGGGCTGCTCCTCCGGCTCGTCCTCTTTCTCTTCGGGCAGATTTTCGTCATCCTGCGGCTCATCGTCGCCGAGTCCGCTGAGCAGAACGAACTTTTTCTTCTTCTCCGCCCTCTTTTTGTCGAGCTCGCTGCGAAGCTCGTCTTCATCTATTTTTTCAGTCTCCGGCTCTTCGCCGAAGCCGCTGAGCATCATCTGCTCCTCCTCCGGCTGATTGCCGGCGGCGGGATTAGTGAAAGGCTGATCCTCTATCGACGCAGGCTTATCGTCCCCCGAGCCGACAAATTCTTCGGCGGGAATGACCTGCGGCAGTGGCTCGAGTCCCGAGGTTTCGGAGAGCGGACCGCGCTTTAAGATAACGCCGGGCTTCTCTATCGTCTCGGCGCTCTGCGGCTCTTTTGCCGAGCCTATCGCGGTCATGAGCTTTGTTTTATATTCGTCGTCGGGTTTATTCTGCGTCGGCTCGGAGAGGGATTTCATCGGACCGAACACGACTGTGTCGCCGAACAGGCCGGGTATGGCGCGGCTCTCGCGCTCGGAGTCCTCCTCCGGCTCTTCACTCGGCTCGCCGAAATATCTCGATGCGGGCGCGCCGAAAAGCTCCTCTACCGTCGGTTTTTTCTCGGCTTCGTCCTCGTCCTCGGATTCTTCTTCCTCGCCGCGGAGCGTCAGAATGTTGTTGTCTTCGTCGGACTCATCGGATTCATTTGATTCGTCCGTGTCATCTTTATCTTTAGGCTCCGATTCCTGTATATCATCATCTTCGCTGTCGGCTTTCACAACGGACAGCTCGAATTTTGAATCGGAGTATATATCCTCGTTCTCATCGGCGGGAACTTCTTCAGCCTTAACATCTTTGGATTCTGTCTCTGCTTCGTCGGCAGACTCCTGCGCCGCTTCGGCTTCTTCCGGCTCTGCGGGGGACTCTGTTGCCGCTTCGCTTTCAAAATATGATTCGCCGGCTGATTCCGTCTCTTCGGGCTTCGCAAAAGACACTTCGCTTACAGGTTCTTTGTTTTCGACGGTCTGCGCCGCCTCGTCTGATTCTGCGGGCTCGGCAGGTTCTTCGGTTTCTGCTTCTGCCGAAGCCTCCGGTTCGTCCGCCGGATTTTCGGGTTCGGCAAGTTCCGGCTCGGGCTCTTCGTCGGGCTCGGATTCCGGTTCTTTCGGGTCTGTATATATAGACTCATGCTCCGACGATATGTCATCGTCAGAGTATCTGTTTTTATAGTAGGCGATGCTCATCAGAAGCTCATCGTCGTCATCGTAGTCAAGTGCCGTGGAATCGGCGCCCGTGCTCGCTATCAGATCGTCTATGTCGGTTATTTTCCAGATCTTGTCCGGTTCGCCGCTGTCGTGTTCAATTTTCGCCACTTGGTAGAGAACTTTGTCAAGCGGCATGTTGCTCCGCTTATCGGAAGGTTTGTTTTCCACTCATCTCACCCCAATTTATATATGCTTATATGCTGAAAAAATCGGATAAAAGTCAGTTTCTGTGTTTCGCCGCTTCGAACATGAGGATTCCCGCCGCGACGGAGGCGTTGAGAGAATTTATCTTGCCGTGCATCGGCAGGGAGGCGATGAAGTCGCATTTTTCGCGCACAAGGCGGCCTATGCCCTTGCCCTCGGAGCCGATGACGAGAGCAATGCTGCCGCTGTAGTCGAGGGCGGTGTAATCCGTGCCGTCCATGTCCGCGCCGAATATCCAGACGCCGCGCGACTTGAGCTCGTCTATGGCGGCGGGGAGGTTCGCGACCTTTACCACGGGGACATATTCAATAGCGCCCGCCGAGGTCTTGGCGACTGTATAGTTGAGGGTCACGGAGTTGCGCTTCGGGATAATTACCCCGTGAACTCCGGCTGCCTCCGCGCTTCTGAGTATGGCGCCGAGGTTGTGCGGGTCTTCAAGTGAGTCACACACGACTATGAACGGGCTTTCGTTCCTGCTCTCGGCGAGGGCAAAAATATCGTCCATCTCAGCGTATTCGTGAGCCGCGGCAAATGCCGCAACGCCCTGATGCGCCGCGCCGTCGCAGAGGCGGTCGAGCCTGCGCTGATCGGCAAATTTGACGGGGATCTTGCGCTCGCGGCAGATGTCGATTATTCTGCCTGCCTGTCCGCCGCGCTGACCCTGTGCAACGGTCACGCTGTCTATCGTTCTGCCGCTTTCGAGAGCCTGAAGCACTGCGTTGCGCCCGACTATGAGCCCCTCTTTATGATCCATTGAATATACCTCTCAGCCAAAAAGTCTCTATATAAGCTTTATTATATCATATACTGTTATAAAACGACAATAGAAATGCTAAAAATTTACGCGGAATATTTTTCCTTTCTGTGTATTGCGATTGAGTTTATTATAAGAATTATGAGCGTGAGGATAAGTGTACCCGTCAGCGCGCCGAGGGTGTCGACTCCGACATCGAAAATGCGGCAGGCTCGTCCGGGGACGAAATACTGGTGTATCTCGTCGCTGACTGAATAAAGGGCGCTGCAAATGACGGATATAACAGGCGAAAACCGCCTGCGGCTGAGGAAAAGCGCGCAGCCGATAAGAAATCCGAGCGCCGCATATTCAAAGAAATGCGCGAATTTTCGCACAATGAAGCTGCCGAGCGGCGAGCCGAGAATTTTGGCTAAAATTCCGCGCACATTGTCGCTCATATTTTGCGACTGGTTGCCGTCACGGCTCGAAAGCCAGAATATGCATCCGGCACACGCCGCCGCCAATAACCAGAAAAAGACGGCGAGCACGATGCGCACCGTCCGATTTTCGGGGAGTATATATCTGAGCTTATTTTCCTTTTTCATCTTGTCAGTCCTTCGCCGTTACGAAAACAAAATCGACTGCCGAGCTCTCCGGGTCAACGCTCAGGCCGTTGACGCCCTTCGCCGTTGCAAAATAGCTCGGGGTTATGAACATCGGGAGCACCGCGCCGAGCGAGAGCAGTCTGCCCTCCGCGCTGCGGCAAGCCTTGACGAGCTCGGTGCCGCTCAGTGCCTTGAGATTCTTGACTGATGCGTCAAACTGCGCGTCGCTGAGTCGGACAATATTATTTGTCCCCTGCGATGTGAGCGTCGAAAGAAAACCTGCGGCGTCCGTTATGCCCGCGGACATGGAGGTCAGGGCTATCTGATAGTCGCCGTCCTGCACGCGCGAGGAAAGAGTCGCGCTGTCGAGCGCGGTGACTGTAAAATTGACGCTCAGACCGAATATTTTCTGCCAGCCCTGTATCATGCGGCGCATGGCGTTTTCGTGCTCGGGCAGGCAGATTATCTCAAGGCTCAGCTTGCCCGTGAGATCTTTCTGTGCCTGAGTCCAGTATCCGGCGGATCTGTTCATGTCGTAGCCGAGAATGCTGACCGGCGCGCTGTTAAGATCCGCTCCCTCGCCGACAGAGCAGGCGGGCGGGATTACAGAATAAGTTTTTTGCATATCCTCGCTTTCGAGCGTCAGCGAGTTATAGTCGACCGCCGTGCAGAGCGCGCGGCGCAGCGACACATTGGAGAGCGGCGCGTCGGCGCAGTTGAAGCACAGCGCCCAGACGGTGTCGTAGTTCTTTGTTACGGAGAGATCGGACGAATCGGGCGCAGTCGTGCCGAGCTGGGCGGCGCAGTAAGTTCCGTCGAGCAGGGAATTCAGTTTCTGCTTGCTGTCGCCGTCGATTACGAGCGACACGCTCGCGGGCTTCGCCGGGAAAGGTCCGGTGTAGTCATCGTTATTTTTTATAGTCAAAGCGGAGTCGTGCAGCCAATATGAGAGATAGAACGGACCGTTGCACAGGAGCGTCGAGTAGTCGAGTCCGTAACGCCCTTTGGTCGCGTTGAAGAAAGTCTCGTTGCAGGGCATGCATATTGCCTTTGTCAGCAGATCGAGAAAAGTCGACTCGTCAGTTGCGCTTTCGAGCGTTATGCGCAGCTCAAAGTCGCCGACCGCCTGCACGCCGAGCTTGTCGGAGGACATCTTGCCGTTTATTATGCTCTTTGCGTTCTTTATGACGCCGAGGCTCAGCGCTTCGGGCGCACCCGTTGCGGGGGACACCGCGCGCCTGAGCGCGAAGACGAAATCCGCCGCCGTGACGCGGGAGTCAAAGGTCTTGTCTATGTTGTCGCCGAGTATGGGCTTGAACGCCTTTTTCATTATGACCCAGCGCGCGTCCTCGCGGAGCTTGAATGTATAGGTGAGAGTGGACGCATCATAGCTCCAGCTCTTTGCCGCGGCGGGGGAATACTTGCCCTCCGCGTCCTTGCGGACAAGCCCCTCGAAGCAGTTGAGCACGACGGTCTTTGCCTCCGCGCCCTGCGCTATCTGCGGGTCGAGACAATCCGGCTGAGCCGCTATCGGATAGCTCAGCGCCGCGCCCGAGCCGTCCTTGCCGCAGGCGGCGGCTGAGAATATCAGCGCGAGCGAAAGAAATATTGAAGCTATTCTCGTAATTTTTTTCATGCTTTTCCTCCGTATATTAAAAACCGCGGCGTATTTATACAAATTCTGCGGGCGGTCTGAGGCATAATTTTTTCGGGGTGCGCAGCCCCTTTCAGATACATTATATAGTAGCATAAAACCACTCCCGTTATCAACCGTTAATTGCAAAGATTATCCGGCAAATATAATATTGTTCAAAAAATTTTTATTGTTAAAAATATATCTGTATAAATGTTGCAATTTTTTTAAAAATCTGTTACAATTCTTTATCATATCTTACAGATTTTGGAGATCGGAATTATGGACGCTGTTTTATATATCGCGGCGGCCCTTTCGGCTGTCTGCGCCGTGCTGCTCGTGATTGTTATAACGAAGCTCAACCGCCCCTCCGCGCAGGACGGGCAGATAAAGGAGCTTGAGCATAAAGTCAGCTCGCTCGAGGGTCAGTTGCGCGACGAGTTCGAGCGCAGCCGCAGAGAGAGCGCGGGCAATCAGAAGGACATGCGCTCCGAGCTTACCGAATCGCTCGACAAGATGAACGAGCGTCTCGCGCTCATGACCGAGGCGAATTTCAAGCATCAGCAGCAGTTGACGGACATGTTCTCGAAGTCGCTCGACACTATTCGCCGCAACAACATAGAACAAAACGACAGACAGTCGAGAATTATTGCAGAGTCGATAGAGAAAATGCAGCAGAGCAACGAGAAAAAGCTCGATGAGATGCGCGCGACCGTCGACGAGAAGCTCTCCTCGACCCTCACTACCCGACTCGACAGCTCGTTCAAGACCGTTTCCGAGCAGCTCGAAAATGTCTACAAATCGCTCGGCGAGATGAAAGAGCTCTCGACCGGTGTTACAACAAATGTCACGAACTTAAACCGCGTGCTGACGAATGTCAAGGCGCGCGGCACATGGGCGGAAGTCCAGCTCGAGGGTATACTCGACCAGACGATACCCAATATGTATGAGAAAAACTTCGCCACCCGCCCGGGCAGCTCCGAGCGCGTCGAGTTCGCTATCCGAATTCCTGCCGGAGACGGCGGCGCGGACGCTTATCTCCCTGTTGACTCGAAGTTCCCGATGGAGGACTATGTGCGCCTCTGCTCCGCCGCGGACAGCGCGGACGCCGAAGAAGTCGCCAAGGCGCGCAAGGCTCTTGAAGACAGAGTCCTGAGCGAAGCGAAGCTCGTCACCAAATACATAAATGTTCCGGCAACGACCCCGTTTGCGATAATGTATCTCGCGACCGAGGGGCTCTACGCCGAAATCGCGTCCTCGCGCACGGGAATAGCCGAGCGCATCCAGCGCGAATATAACATCATGATAGCGGGACCGACTACAATAACGGCACTTCTCAACTCCCTCTCCATGGGCTTCAGAGCCGTGGCGATAAACGAGAAGGCGAACGAAGTCCGCCGTCTGCTCTCCGTCGCCAAGGCGCAGTATGAGAAGTTCGGCGATGTGCTCGACAAGGCGAAGAAAAAGATAGACGAGGCGGGGCGCACCCTTGTTGCCGCGCAGGACAGAAACCGTATCATGGCGGGCAAGCTCAAGGGGATCGAGAGCATGGATGCCGCCGAGGCGGACGCATATCTCGGCATAGCCGAGCAGACGGACGGCTCGGAGAATTAAGCATTTTCGTTTTTTTAATATAAAATCACAAAAAGGAGGAAACGAAATGAAAAACAGAGGAAGACTGGCAAGACGCGTCATCGCAGTTATAGTCTGCATGACCCTTGTCATTGCCGCCCTCCCGACCGGAGTTCTCAGTGCCTTTGCGCAGACCGAAAAGGGCAAGCTCAAAGTCACATCCATCTCCGACATTCACTATTTTGCTGATTCCGAAAAAGGAACCGGAGACACGGAAAACGGATTCAGCGAAGCCTACAACGAATGGAACGACAGAGGTTCCCGAGAGCACAACGAGGTTGACGCGCTCCTGACAGCGGCTCTCGACAAGGCTGTCGCCGAGAAGAGCGACTATGTGTTCCTGCCCGGCGACCTGACCTTCAACGGCGAGCTCGCAGGTCACAAGGCTCTTGCGGCGAAGCTCGAAGCCTTTGAAAAGGAGAGCGGAATACAGGTCATTGTTGTAAACGGCAACCACGATATCAATAACTATAACGGCGTTACATTCAAAAACGGCGTCAAGGAGTCCGGCGAGATCACCTCTCCCGAGGCGTTCCGCGAGATCTATAAGAATCTCGGACGCGACCTTGTGACGGACGAAAAAGAAGATGTCTTCACCCCCACCACAGGTCAGGCGGGTCAGCTCTCCTACGCTATAAGCCTCAAGGGCGGCTACAGACTCATCGTCATGGATACCAACAAGTATTCCTCCGATGTCACCGCCAAGGGCGACGATGTTCAGGAGACCGCGGGCAGCATTACACCCGAGCTCATGCAGTGGGTGCTCAAGCAGTGCGAAAAGGCGAAGAAAAACGGCGAGACTATCATCGGCATGGGTCACCACAACTTCGCGCCGCACATGACCATCGAGCCTGAGCTGTTCTTTGCTTTCGTGCTCGACGATTGGATGGAGTGCGCCGAGACCCTCGCGGATGCAGGCATGCACTTCACCTTCAGCGGACATCTCCACACCCCCGATATCGCCTCCCATGTCAGCGACAACGGCGAGACTCTCTATGATATCGAGACCACATCTCTTTCGGGCTTCCCGAACAAGTTCAGAACCGTCACCTTTGACAACACTCAGGACGGCAAGATAATCTGCGATGCGAAGTCCCACGACATTGACGAGGATAAGCCTATCGTTGTCAACTTCCCCAACGGTACATCGAAGACCTATGCCCAGCCCTATAAGAACAGCTTCTCGTTCTTCAAGACCTATGGCCCCGGCGATCTCCACAACTTCGCCATGACCATGATCGACAATGCCCTTTCCGGCATCTTCGAGGACATTCAGGAGGCAGGCGGACTTTATGCATATCTCGAGGCTTCGGGAATCGACCTTGAGAAGATAATCATCGATGCGCTCGGCACGAACGGCTTCGAGGTCGGCAGCGTTGAGATATTTACGGTCAGCAGCAACATTATGAGCTTCATCAAGGATCTGTGCGCGCAGGTCGACGAGGCTTATATCAATAACCCCGACCACGTCATGGAGGTCATTGACGGCGTAGTCACAAAGGCTCTCAACTATCAGGTCTCTGATTATAAATGCACAAAGTTCTATGAGGCTATGGGCATGGAGAGCAAGAACGAGAAGGGCACCTTTGAGGATGCCGCTTACACCGTTCTTTACACCCTCTACAACGCCAACGAGGATATCAGTGACGACAAGTTCATGAACGATGTCCTTGATTACTTCGAGAACAGAGACGGCGCAAAGGAACTCATCAACTTCCTTATCGACACCCTGCTCAACGATGTCGTCGAGGGTGAGATCCTCTCGACCCTCCAGTTCAACCCCGGCAAGCTCTTCCCCGCCGGCTCTGTCACCAGCCCCATAGGCGTTGTGACCGATATCATCATGCAGATTATCTTCCGCGGCAACCCGAGCTATGAGAACGTTATCTACAGCGTGCTCAACCTCCTGCCCGAGAAGTACAGCAGCCTGCGCAATATACTCAACACCGTCGTTATGGATGAGTATATGACCCAGAGCCAGTATGACAGCATTGGCTACACTATCGGCAGAATGCTTCGCAGCCTCGTTGAGGATACGAATCCTGCCGAGAAGTCCGACCTCGATGTGACTCTCGTCTATGACGGTCCCGTCGAGCCCGAGGTCACGCAGGACAATATGCGTCTGCCCTCGAATATAGGCACAACTTTCACCGGCGACGCATCGACCGAGAGAAGCATCAACTGGTATACAAAGTACAGCCTCAAAAATTCCGACATTCAGATAGCCGAGTATTCGGAGAACCCGACTTTCACCGATAAGCTTCCCAAGGGAGTCAAGGTCAGCACGACCTCCGAGCTTGTCAAGAGAGAGTATCCCGGCGTCGATCTCGGGATTATCGGCTTCATCTCCTACGGCATCAATGTCAACCGCCACACCGCGACCATAACCGGCCTCAAGCCCGGAACGAAGTATTGCTACAGAGTCGGCGATGCAAAGTACGGCTGGTGGAGCGGTACGGGTATAATCGAGACCGCGGACAATTCCGATTCCTTCACCTTCTTCCATGTCAGCGACGAGCAGTCGCAGAACGCTGTTCAGTACGGCACATGGGGCAAGGTAGTCGATACCGCGCTCAAGATGTTCCCCGAGGGCAAGTTCTTTGCCAGCGCGGGCGACCAGGTCGATTACACCAAGCACTTCAAGCAGTGGCAGTGGTTCTTCAATGCCTCTGAGAATATCAAGAGCACCGCTATCATGCCCGCAGCGGGCAACCATGAGAAGAGCGGATATATGCTCGACCAGAACTTCGTCCTGCCCGAGACGGTCGATCAGGACAGAGAGAGCGGCGTGTTCTATTCCTATGATTACAACAACGCCCACTTCATCGTCCTCAACACCAACAACCTCAGCGAGGATAAGGCGCTCAGCGACGATCAGCTCGCATGGCTCAAGGCGGACGCCCAGGCAAGCGACGCTCAGTGGAAGATAGTCGTTCTCCACAAGGCGCTCTATTCCAACGGCTCGCACTATGACGACAAGGATGTCAAGGCTATGCGCAAGCAGCTCTGCGGACTCATGCCCGACCTCGGCATCGACATCGTCCTCCAGGGTCACGACCATGTCTACCTGCGCACCGATGTCATGGACAACAATAAAGTTGTCAAGGCTGAGGAGCAGAAGATAACCTTCGGCGGCAGAGAGTACACCGCCAAGCTCAATCCCGAGGGCACCGTCTATGTCATCAGCGCATGCGCGGGTGTCAAGGACTACCAGACCAAGGATGTCAAGGATACCGACAAGCTCTTCCCGAGAGCCGAGGCTATCTACGATGCCCACAGCGCAGTGTTCTCCGCGATTACTATTGACGGCAGCAAGCTCTATTTCGACGCTTATATGCTCGACGATGAGGCAAAGGACGGCGCAACGAGAATCGACTCTTTCGCGCTCTCAAAGGCAGAGAAGGAAGAGCCCGAGAATCCCGAAAAGCCCGAGAAGCCCGGTCTTCCCGACCTTCCCGAGCTTCCCGAAATCCCCGGTCTGCCCCATTGGCCCGGAAAGCCCGAGAAGCCGGAAGAGCCCTCAGACCCGTCGAATCCGAG
>CAVAWW010000014.1:0-39143 GCA_963592475.1 bacterium | reverse complement strand
GAGTGCAACACCGAAGCGGGTATGCTCTATCTCAACACCATAACCGACTTCGAGCGTGTCGGCGACCACGCCATAAACATCGCTTTTCTTGCAAGATCAAAATAATTTTCAAAATACCCTTGCATTTTGCAGGGGTATGATGTAGAATAAGAGCAGAACATTTGTACGAACAAAATTTCAGCTCCCCGAAAGGACGGAACGAACATGGCAGATAAACAGAAAGCGCTTGAAACTGCGATATCGCAGATAGAGAAAAATTTCGGCAAAGGCTCGATAATGAGACTCGGCCAGAACACGGCAATGAATGTCGAGGCTATCTCGACCGGCTCCGTTACCCTCGACGCCGCCACCGGCATCGGCGGACTTCCGCGCGGCAGAATAATCGAGATATACGGCCCCGAGTCGTCCGGTAAAACCACTCTCGCGCTCCATGTTGTCGCCGAGGCTCAGAGAATGGGCGGCGAGGCTGCGTTCATTGATGCCGAGCACGCGCTCGATCCCGTGTATGCCGCGAATCTCGGCGTTGATGTCGATTCTCTTCTCGTCTCTCAGCCGGACAACGGCGAGCAGGCGCTCGAGATAACCGAAGCCCTGACCCGTTCGGGCGCTATCGATGTTATAGTTGTCGACTCCGTTGCGGCTCTTGTTCCGCGTTCGGAGATCGAGGGCGATATGGGCGACTCCCATGTCGGTCTCCACGCGCGCCTTATGTCGCAGGCTCTCAGAAAGCTTGCGGGTGCGATTTCAAAGTCGAATACTATTATAATTTTCATAAACCAGCTGCGTGAAAAGGTCGGCGTTGTCTACGGCAATCCCGAGGTGACGACGGGCGGTCGTGCGCTGAAGTTCTATGCTTCTATCCGTATCGATGTCCGCAAGATAGAGCAGCTCAAAGGCCCCGGCAACGAGTTCATCGGCTCGCGCACAAGGGCTAAGATAGTCAAGAATAAGGTCGCTCCGCCCTTCAAAGAGGCTGAGTTCGATATCATGTACGGCAAGGGCATATCCAAGGTCGGCGAAATACTCGACCTCGCCGTCAAATATGATATTATCCATAAGAGCGGCGCGTGGTTCTCTTATAACGAGAACCGCCTCGGTCAGGGCAGAGATAATGTCAAGAATTATATCAGCGAGCATCCCGACTTCATGGCGGAGCTTGAAGCACAGGTTCGCGAGCGCCTTATGGCGGAGAACAACGCCGCAAGAGCCGCCGCAAAGCCTGCGGAGAAGCCCGCACTTGCCGCCGAGCCTGCACCCGCTGCGATGCCCAAGAAGCCCACGAGCCGTTCCGGCGCAAAGGCGAAGCTTGACATCGTTGTTGATGATGACGATTGATGAAGATAACGGCACAGCAGGGCAGGGGACAAAAAATACATATACTTGTCGACGGGGAGTACCGTCTGACCGTTACCCGGGATTTCTGGGCGAGTCGGAATATACGCTCCGGCGATGAAATTGACGATGCGGAGTTTGCCGCCTTTTGCGAGGCGGCAGGCTCCTGCCGTGCATTTAACGCGGCTGTCGATATTCTCTCGCGGCGCGACCATTCGTCAAAGGAGCTTCAGCGAAAGGTTGCCCGCCGCTCCGGCGCGGAGTTTGCGCGCGAAGCGGTCGAACGCCTTGAAGAGATGGGCTATGTCAACGACGAGCGCTATGCCCATACCCTCGCGCAGGAGCTGTATGAGCGGCGCGGCATGGGCAAAAAGCGCATTGAACAGGAACTCAGACAGCGCGGAATATCTCGTGAGACGGCGAGCGAATGCGCCGAAGAGCTCGACGGCGACGATGTTGAGCGGATAAAAAATCTGCTTGAGACCAAATTCGCCGGCAAATTTTCCGATGAAAAGGGCAGGCGGCGCACCTTCAACGCCCTGACCCGCCTCGGCTACGGCTATTCCGATATCCGTTCGGCAATGCGCTCTGTGGACGAGGAATATGAAGATACGGACGATCAATTTTCCTGTTAGAAGATAAGAAAAGGAAAAAATAGTGTATAATTTCTGTTATCAAGCGAAAGGAAGAACTGTTTGATGAAGAAAAGAAGAGTCTTATTCGTGTCGCTCGGCTGTCCGAAGAATCAGGTCGACGGTGAGCTGATGCTTGCAAAGCTTCAGAACGCCGGATTTGAAAATGCGGACAATTTCGAGCGCCTCGACGCAGTTATAGTCAACACCTGCGCGTTTATCGACTCCGCCAAGCAGGAGGCTATCGACACAATTCTGGAGATGGTCGGTCTCAAAAAAGACGGACTCGTCCGCGCGGTCATTGTCACCGGATGTCTCGCCGAGCGCTACCGCGACGAGATACTTCAGGAGATTCCCGAGGTTGATGCGGTCGTCGGCATCGGCGCAAACGGCGATATCGACAGGATAGTCGACGAAGTTCTCGACGGCAAGCAGACCAATGTTTTCCCCGACAAAAAAGAGCTCCCCATGTGCGGCGAGCGCGTGCTCACTACTCCCGATTACTGGGCGTATCTCAAGATAGCCGAGGGCTGCTCGAACTGCTGCACCTATTGCGCCATCCCGTCTATACGCGGATCCTTCCGCAGCCGCGACGAGGAGAGCATAGTCGAAGAGGCGAAGACCCTTGCGAATGGGGGTGTCAAAGAACTCGTGCTTATCGCGCAGGATGTCTCGTCCTACGGCATTGATATCTACGGCGAATACAGGCTCGCTCATCTGCTTGATTTGCTCTGTGAGATCGACGGCATCGAGTGGATACGCCTGCTCTATTGCTATCCCGATAAGATAACCGACGAGCTTATCGACACCATGGCTTCCCAGCCCAAGGTGCTCCATTATATAGACCTGCCGCTCCAGCACGCGGACGATAAAATCCTCAAGGCTATGAACCGCCACAGCACCGCGGAAGAGACCCGTGAGGTCATAAGAAAACTGCGCGAGCGCATGCCGGATATCGCTATCCGCACGACGTTTATAGTCGGCTTCCCCGGCGAGGGCGACGGCGAGTTTGAGACGCTCGCCGAGTTCGTCAACGAGGAGGAGTTCGAGCGCCTCGGCTGCTTCGAATATTCCCCGCAGGAGGGTACTCCCGCCGCGAAGATGGAAAATCAGGTCGACGACGATGTAAAATCCCGCCGCGCCGAGGTCATCATGCAGGATCAGTATGAGATAATGACCGAAAAGAACAACAATATGATCGGCAAGACCCTGCGCGTGCTCACCGAGAGCTACGATGATTATACCGACAGCTACTCGGGTCGCTCATATATGGACGCGCCCGATATCGACGGCAAGATAATTTTCACTTCGCCCGATTTCATAAAAGAAGGCGAATTCGTCGATGTCGAGATACTCGGTGTCAACGAATATGACCTGCTCGGAAGAACAGTAAAATAAAACCCGGAAAGGGGAATTGAAATGCAGAAGCTGAATCTGCCCAATAAACTGACGCTCATAAGAATGTTCCTCGCGCCTATTTATCTCGCGCTGATGCTTATTGAGTTCCCTTATCATTACATAGTCGCGCTCGCCGTTTTCTCGATAGCGTCGCTGACCGATATGCTCGACGGCAAGATTGCACGAAAGAATAATCTCATCACCGTTTTCGGCAAGCTTCTCGATCCGCTCGCCGATAAAATGCTCACCACCGCCGCTCTGCTCGCATTCATGCGCGAGGGCTGGTGCAGCATCTGGATCGTCATGATTGTCCTCACCCGCGAGTTTGCCGTCGCAGGCGTTCGCCTCATCGCCACGGCGCAGGGTATTGTCATCCCCGCAAACTATTGGGGCAAGGCGAAAACCGTCAGCCAGATGGTGTTCACTATTGTTATCATGCTCCTTGCCGAGCTTGACGCGACGTTTGATATTTTCGCAAACGCCGGCTGGTTCACCCTCGCGAGAGTGTCGAATATCATGCTCTGGATAACCGCCGTTCTGACGGTCGTTTCGGGCATCACATATTTTGTGGACAGCAAAAAACTTATTGACTTTTCCAAGTGATTTCAATATAATGATTAGTAGATATGCGAGTCATATCGGCTGACAAAAACCAAAAAATAACATGCGTTTACCGGGAGAAGTAGCCGGATATCCGCGGCATCAGAGAGGGAGCCCGAAGCTGAGAAAGCTCCTTGCCGTATGAAGGCGAAATGCACCCGTCAGCACGCAGGGGGAACAACAGTATCCCTGCGCGGAAGGCACCGTTATCGGCCGGGCGCGTATTTGCGCGCAGAGATATAAACAGGAGTGGAACCGCGCTCAGGCGCCTCCGTTGTCCGCAAGGATAACGGAGGCTTTTTGTATGTTATTTGTATATTGAGCGGCTGCAGGGGCGGATATAATCCGCCCGCGAAAATGCACAGACTTATTAACAGCGCATACGCACTCCAAACAACTAACGCCGCATCGCGGCAGCAATTTTATCCGAGCTCAAGGAGTTGATATTTATGTTTGACAGGCTCAGGGAGGATATAAGCACCTTCAAACGGCGCGACCCCGCCGCGAGAAGCGCGCTCGAAATCTTCTTCCTCTATCCGGGTCTTAAAGCTATAAGAATGCACCGCAGAGCCAATTGGTGCTATCGCCACAGGATGTTCTTTCTCGCACGCTGGATATCGCAGAGGGCGGCGCGGAAAACAGGGATAGAGATACACCCGGCGGCGACCATCGGCAGACGCTTTTTCATCGACCACGGCACCGGCGTCGTTATCGGCGAGACCACCTTTATCGGCGACGATGTTATGATATATCAGGGCGTGACCCTCGGCGGCACCGGCAAGGATACCGGCAAACGCCACCCGACTATCGGCAACAATGTCATGATCGGCGCGGGCGCAAAGGTGCTCGGCCCGTTCAAAGTCGGCGATAACTCGAATATCGCCGCGGGCGCGGTGGTTCTCGATGAGATTCCGCCCGACTGTACCGCCGTCGGCGTTCCGGCTCATATCGTGCGCCGCAACGGAGTCAGGGTCGATGACCTCGACCAGGTGCATATACCCGACCCGGTCGCGCAGGAGCTTTGCAGGCTCGAGCATCAGGTATCCCAGCTGAGAAAACAGCTTGAGGAGCAGGAAAACACACAGGAAATTGACTGAAAGGAAGATATAAATGAAAGTCTATAACACTCTCACAAGAAAAAAGGAAGAACTTGTCCCGATAACTCCGGGCGAGATCAAGATGTATGCCTGCGGACCGACCGTGTATAACTATATACACATCGGCAACGCCCGCCCGCTGTGCATCTTCGATATCCTGCGCCGCTATCTCGAATATCGCGGCTACAATGTGAAGTTTGTCCAGAATTTCACGGATATCGACGATAAAATAATCAGACGCGCAAACGAGGAGCATGTTAATTTCTCTGAAATTTCCGAGCGCTATATAAAAGAATTCTGGACTGATGCCGACGGACTCAATGTCCGCCACGCAACGATAAATCCGAAGGCTACCGAGAATATCGACGCCATCATTCATATAATCTCGACCCTTATCGAAAAGGGCTACGCCTATGAGGCGCAGGGCGACGTTTATTTCAGCACCGAGAAGTTCAAGGATTACGGCAAGCTCTCGCATCAGCCGCTCGAGGATCTTGAGGCGGGCGCACGTATAATGGTCGGCGAGGTCAAGCGCGAGCCGATGGACTTCGCCGTCTGGAAAGCCGCGAAGCCCGGCGAGCCCGCGTGGGATTCCCCGTGGGGCAAGGGCAGACCCGGCTGGCATATCGAGTGCTCCGCGATGAACTGGCGCTATCTCGGCGACACTATCGATATTCACTGCGGCGGTCAGGATCTTATCTTCCCGCATCATGAGAATGAAATAGCGCAGAGCGAGTGCTTCACCGGCAAGCCTTTTGCCCATTATTGGATGCACAATGGCTATATCAACGTTGACAACGTGAAGATGTCGAAGTCCCTCGGCAATTTCTTCACCGTGCGCGACGTCGCCGAGAAATACGGCTATGAGCCGATCCGCTATCTGCTCATCTCCGCCCAGTACAGGAGCCCGATAAACTACAGCACCGATATCATCGAGCAGTGCATCGCCGCTCTCAACAGACTCTATACCTGCCGCGATTCGCTCGATTTCGAGCTCAAGAACGCTGCCGACGCCGAGCATGACGGCGACAAGGCAATTGTCGACGGCTTTAATAAGTACAGAGAGCAGTTCATCGCCGCCATGGACGATGATCTCAACACCGCCGACGCCATCGCTTCGATATTCGAGCTCGTCCGCGATATCAATACAAATGTTGTCGGCAAGACTCCCTCGAAGGCGCTTGTCGAAGGCGCGATAGCCATGTTCGACGAGCTGACCGGCGTGCTCGGACTCGTCTATAACCGCAAGACCGAGACTCTCGACAGCGATGTTGAGGCTCTTATTGAGGCGCGCACGAACGCCCGCAAGGAGAAAAACTGGGCAGAGGCGGACAGAATCAGAGATCAGCTCAAAGAAATGGGCATCGTCCTCGAGGATACTGCCCAGGGCGTGAAGTGGCACAGAGAATAAATCTATAGACAAAACGCATAAATTAATGTATAATACTATGTGACTTTTTAATTAAATTGCGGAGGTTGAGTAAGTGAACGATCTGAAAACCCGATTCTTTGACGATGTGGACAAAAACTGTCCTCTTTCGGAGTATCCCCGCCCGCAGCTTGTGCGCGAGGATTGGATGTGCCTCAACGGCGAGTGCGATTATGAGATAACCCCGGCGGGCGACGCCTGCCCGAAAGAT
The DNA here is from genome assembly GCA_963592475.1 of bacterium. Lineage (GTDB taxonomy): Bacteria > Bacillota > Clostridia > Oscillospirales > Acutalibacteraceae > CAG-177. Next base: position 32,444 of record CAVAWW010000014.1, on the reverse strand, counting down.
TTCAGCGGCAAGATAATCCTGCCTTTCGCCATCGAGAGCCAGCTCTCCGGCGTTCAGCGCGCGCTTCAGCCCGACGAGCGCCTTTGGTACAGAAAGAGGTTCACTCTCGACAGCCGCTTTGATGATAAGCGCTGCATTCTGCATTTCGGCGCTGTCGATTGGCAGTGCGAGGTGTTTGTCAACGGTGTCTCCGTCGGCACTCATACCGGCGGCTATTGCCCGTTCTCTTTTGATATAACCGACGAACTTGTCGACGGCGAAAACGAGCTTGTTGTCAAGGTCTATGACCCGACCGACAAGGGCTGGCAGAACCGCGGCAAGCAGGTTCTCAAATCCGTCGGCTTCTGGTATACCGGAACCTCCGGAATCTGGCAGACCGTGTGGCTCGAGCCCGTGGCTCAGAGTCATATAACCTGCGTGCGCCTGACCCCCGATATCGACGCGGGCGAGATAATCGTTTCCTGCACCGGCGAGGGACTTGACGGATGCACGATAGAGGCTGAGATTTCGCTCGGCGGCGAGCAGGTGTATTCCGGCGAGATGAAGCTCAACGCGCATCTTCCCGTGCCCGACGCGAAGCTTTGGAGCCCCGAGAGCCCGACTCTCTATGACCTTGTACTCACCGTGAAGAAAAACGGCGATGCTGTTGATACAGTCAAGAGCTATTTCGGCATGAGAAAGTTCAGCATCGGCAAGGATAAGCAGGGTCTGCCGCGCCTTATGCTCAATAACGAGCCCTATTTCCAGCGCGGCCTGCTCGATCAGGGTTATTGGAGCGACGGCGGCCTGACTCCGCCCAACGACGAAGCGATGATATTCGATATCGCCGAGATGAAGCGCCTCGGCTTTAATATGCTCAGAAAGCATATCAAGGTTGAGCCCCTGCGCTGGTACTATCATTGCGACAGACTCGGCATGATAGTCTGGCAGGATATGGTCAGCGGCGGCGAGTATATCGGAAATATCCTTGCGGGTGTTCTGCCGAATATCGGCATCGGCGTCAAAGATAATAAATATAACTGGTTCAGCCGCGGCGAAAAAGAGTGGCGCGATGACTACCGCCGCGAGCTGTTCGAGATGATAGACAATCTCTATAACTGCACCTGCATCGGCTGCTGGGTGCCCTTCAACGAGGGCTGGGGTCAGTTCGACGCGAAGGAGATCGGCGATGCCGTCAAGGCATACGATCCCTCGAGAATCGTTGACCACGCGAGCGGCTGGTACGATCAGAAGGGCTGCGACCTCAAGAGCATGCACAAATATATTCTGCCGATTCATATGCCGAAGCTTGACGGCAGACCGTTCGTCATAAGTGAATACGGCGGATACAGCATGATTCTCGACGGCCACGTCTGGAACAAGCAGAAGAGCTTCGGCTATATCATGTTCAGGTCGAAGGAGAAGCTCTCCGCGGCTTATAAGAAGCTACACGAGAAGCAAGTCATCCCGCTGATAAAGAAAGGACTTTGCGCCACTGTCTATACTCAGGTCAGTGACGTTGAGTTCGAGGTCAACGGAATGTATACATATGACCGCAAGGTATTGAAGCTCGACGAAAAGACCGTGCAGGAAGTCAACTCCAAGCTGCATTTTTAAGGAAGAAAGCGACAGATGAAGTCACTGCTTATAAGACTGATAAAAAAACTCGGCGATATGCGCCGCCACCTGCTCTATTACCATATTTGGCCTGCGGTCTACGGGCGCGCGACGAAAAAGCCGATAGACGAAAAAAAGGTGCTCCTCGCTTCAAACAGCAAAACGCTTCCGGATAACCTGTCCTGCATGAAGCGCGAGCTTGAGGCGCGCGGGATGCACTGCACCGAGATGCTCATTCCCGCGGGAGCGGGCAGTATAAGCGCGAGGGCTGCGGAGTTCAGGCAGAATATCCGCTTCCAGCGCGAATATGCGACGAGCAAACTCGTCTTTGTCGAGGATGCGTTCTTCCCGCTGTTCGCGAATCATCCGCGAAAGGGCACCGAGGTCATTCAGCTTTGGCACGCGTGCGGCGCGTTCAAAAAATGGGGCTATTCGACCGCCGACCTCAAGTGGGGCGCGGACAGAAAGAGTCTCGAACGCTACCCAATCCACAATACGTATACCGCAGTCGCCGTGTCGGCTCGCAATATTATTCCGTATTATGCCGAGGCGTTCAACTGCCCGGAGAGTATAATCAGACCGCTCGGCGTGCCGAGAACGGATATTTATTTCAATTCCGATTTCGTCTCATCCGCCCGTGAGGAAATGCTCAAAAAGTTCCCTCAAATAGGGGACAGGAAGATAATTCTCTATGCCCCAACCTTCCGCGGCAACTCTATCCTCAAGTCCTATATGGATCTGAAGCTCGATATCGAGCGCATGAATGCGGAGCTGTCCGACGATTTCGTCCTGCTGTATAAGCTCCATCCGCAGACGGCGAAGCGCTTTTCGCTCAGCGCCGAAGAGCGCGAAAAATATGAGAATTTCGTGTTCGATATCTCAAAAGATGTGCGAATCGACCTTGCAATGTGCGCTGCTGATATGCTGATAAGCGACTATTCGTCCGTGATTTTTGAATATTCGCTGCTCAGCCGTCCGATGATATTCTTTGCCTATGATCTCGAAGAATATGACCGCGACCGCAGCTTCTATAACAAATATGAGGACTTCGTTCCCGGCCCCATAGTCCGGGACACCGAGGGCATTATCTCCGCCGTCAGGCAGGCGCAGTCCGGCTTCGACAGCGCGGAAATTGAAAACTTCAGAAACTATTTTATGGACGCCTGCGACGGGCACAGCACCGCGCGCATCGCCGAAGCGTTCATGGAAAAATAAGGTGTATCATATGAAAAAGACTTTCAAAGCCGCAGCGGCATTCCTGCTCATCCTGGCGGTCGCCATAGGTATGTGCGCGTGCTCGGGCGGAGCCGGCGGCAAAGCGCCCGGCAAAAAGATCGCCATAGTCACAGCGACCCTGTCGCAGAACCCCGAGGAATATCAGCGTGCGGCTCAGCTTGCGAGCGAATATTCCTATGTCGAGCACGTTGTCTATACCGACACGCGCATCGGCACTTCGGGCATTCTCGATTTCTATAAGCGCGTCAACGATATCGCCTCCGATGCGAGCTACGGCGCGATAGTTATCGCGAGAGCGAATCTCGGAGCCGTCGCGGCAGTCAGAGCGGCAAAGGCGAAGAACCCCGACAAGCTCATCGTCTGCACTGCACCCGAGGAGAATATCCAGACTCTTGCAAAGTCCGCCGATGCGATTCTTGCGATAGACACCGCCAAGGATGCGGCGATGATGGTTGAAGAGGCGCACGGACGCGGCGCGCAGGTCTTTGTCTATTACGCCACCGGCGTTCAGCAGAGCACCCCGAGCATCAAGGAGTCACGCGAAGCGGCTGAGAAGAAGTGCGAGGAGCTCGGCATGACATATAAATTTGTCAACTGCTACGATGTCTCGCAGACTCTCGGCATAAAGGGCGCGCAGAGCTTCATGAAAGAGGATATCGCCCGCCAGCTCAAGAATTTCGAGGGCAAGAAGATTGCGGCTTATTGCGCCGATATATCTTCTCAGGCGGAGCTTATAAAGAACGCCTGCCCGAACGGCATAATCGTCGCGGGTACAAGCTTCCCGAGCATCTATGACGGCTACACCGCCGCTTTTGATATCGAGGTCGGCAAGAAGTGGGACAACAAGTCCAAAGTGTTCAGCAAGGTCAGAGCCGCGATTAGAGAGAACGGCGGCACGAAGAATCAGTTCATCGTGTGGGACGATCTGACCGCATCTTCAATGACTGAGGCGGCGTTTGAATATGCAAGAGCCACCCTCTGCGGCGAGCAGACAGATATGGCAAAAGCAGTCAAATCGAGCTTCCCGTCGAAGATAAAAGTGTCTGACAAACAGCTCGATAAGTGCACCTTCATTTACACGGAGGACTACCGCGTATTATGAGAGGAAAATTCATTGTAGTCGAGGGACTTGACGGCTCCGGCAAGGGCACCCAGACGGCTCTGCTTTGTGCTTATCTCAAGTCGCAGGGCAGAAATGTGTATCCGACCGCCGAGCCCACCGAGTCGGTGACCGGCGGCATGATAAGAGACGTGCTCAGCGGCGCAAGGCAGCGCACATCCTCGGAGCTCGCCGCGCTCTTCCTCGCGGATCGCGTGGCGCACAATATGAACCCCGTCAACGGCATAGAAAAGACGCTCGAAGCGGGAATCGATGTCGTGTGCGACAGATATTATTATTCGTCCATCGCCTACCAGGCGGTGGGGGAGGACAGGCAGTGGGTCATAGATATGAATCTCAACTGCCCGGGCATACTCAAACCGGATATCTGCATCTTCTTCGATGTCGACCCGGAGAGCTGCCATGAGAGAATAGAAAACGGGCGCGTGTATCTTGAAATTTTCGAGCGCGACCCGGAGCAGATAAACGCCATCCGCGAGCGGTATTACAGCGCGTTTGAACTGCTCAAAGACAGAGACAATATCGTCGTCATCGACGCCGCGCGTGATATAGATTCCGTCGCCGCCGATGTCAGAAAAGCGATAGATACGGTTATAAAATAACTAATCCGCCCAATTCCGGGCGGATTTTTTCGCTTTAACGCAAGGCTAACGGAATTTATTTTGATGAGAGCCTTGCAAATTGTGGATTTGTAGCGAAATCTATTTAGATACCTCTGCAAGGGGAAATTGGCTCGGCGTAAGCCGGAACCGGGGCATTCTTCCGGCGTTCAAGATATAATCTTCGGTGTGCGTGCCGATAGAATGACACAAGCCTCACGGACGGATAATATCCGCCCTACACGATTGCGCTGATTTGCAATATTACGATGGCTGTTTATTTCAGGCAGCTACGCCTACAAATCTATACAAAAAATCAAGCCGCCCGGTTGCCCGAGCGGCTCAAATTATTTATTCAGCTTTGATTAATACATTCCGCCGCCGGCCTGTGCAGCCATCGCTGCGGCGTTTGCCGCGTCTGCTGCCGGGTCGGGCTTGTCGGTGACAAGGCTCTCTGTGGTCAGAACCATTGCCGCAACGGAAGCGGCGTTCTGCAGAGCGGAGCGGGTGACCTTTGTCGGGTCAACAACGCCTGCCTCGAACATGTCAACATATCCGTCGGAAGCGAAGTTGTAGCCGTAGCCGATCTTGCCGGACTCAACGATGTGGTTGATGATGACCGAACCCTCAAGTCCTGCGTTGGAAGCAATCTGGCGAACGGGCTCTTCAAGAGCCTTGAGAACGATCTTCATGCCAGTATTCTCGTCGGAATCCTCGGTGCTGTCAAGCAGAGCTTTGACTGCGGGGATAGCGTTGAGCAGTGCAACGCCGCCGCCTGCAACGGAACCCTCTTCAACAGCAGCCTTGGTTGCTGCGAGAGCGTCCTCGATGCGGAGCTTCTTCTCCTTCATCTCGGTCTCGGTAGCTGCGCCGACCTTGATGACCGCTACGCCGCCTGCAAGCTTTGCAAGGCGCTCCTGAAGCTTCTCTCTGTCATAGTCGGAAGCGGTGTTTTCAATCTGGGTGCGGATCTGGTTGACTCTGGACTTGATAGCGTCCTTGTCGCCTGCGCCGTCAACAATGATGGTGTTCTCCTTGGAAACCTTGACCTGGCGTGCGCGGCCGAGATCGGAAATCTGGGTGTCTTTGAGCTCAAGACCGAGTTCGGAGGTGATGACCTTGCCGCCGGTGAGGATGGCGATATCCTGGAGCATCTCCTTGCGTCTGTCGCCGAAGCCGGGAGCCTTGATGCCCACGCAGGTGAACACGCCGCGAAGCTTGTTGACAAGGATTGTCGAAAGAGCCTCGCCCTCGATGTCCTCAGCGATGATTATGAGCTTTCCGCCTGCGTGCATGATCTGCTCGAGCAGGGGAAGAAGATCCTGAATGCTTGCAATCTTCTTGTCTGTGATAAGAATGAGAGCGTCGTCAATGACAGCTTCCATCTTGTCGGTGTCGGTTACCATGTAGGGGGAGATGTAGCCTCTGTCGAACTGCATGCCCTCGACAACCTCTGCCTCGGTCTGTGCAATCTTCGACTCCTCAACGGTGATAACGCCGTCGGATGTGACCTTCTCCATAGCGTCGGCAATGATTCTGCCGATGTCCTCGTCAGCGGAGGAAATGGTAGCTATTCTTGCAATGTCCTCGGTGCCCTTAACAGGCTGAGAGTGGGACTTAACAGCCTCGATAGCGGCGTCAACAGCCTTCTGGATGCCCTTCTTGATGACCATCGGGTTTGCACCTGCAACAACATTCTTCATGCCCTCGCGGACGAGTGCCTGAGCGAGCAGGGTGGCGGTGGTGGTGCCGTCGCCCGCGACATCGTTTGTCTTTGTGGCGACTTCCTTTATCAGCTGAGCGCCCATGTTCTCAAAGGGATCTTCGAGCTCAACATCCTTGGCGATGGTGACACCGTCGTTGGTGATGAGGGGAGCGCCGTACTTCTTGTCGAGCACAACGTTTCTGCCCTTGGGGCCGAGCGTGATTTTAACTGTGTTAGCGAGCTTATCGATACCGGCCTGGAGAGCCTTGCGGGCTTCCTCGCCGTAAATGATCTGTTTTGCCATGATGAATTACCTCCGATTATTCTACGATAGCGAGAATGTCGCTCTGACGGACTATGGTGTATTCTTCTTTGTTGAGCTTGACCTCAGTGCCGGAATATTTGCCGGTTATGACTCTGTCGCCGACCTTGACGTACATCTCAACTTCCTTGCCGTCAACGAGTCCGCCGGGACCCACTGCAACGACCTCAGCAACCTGGGGCTTCTCCTGTGCGGAAGCGGCGAGGATAATGCCGCTGCTCGTAGTTTCTTCAACCTCGACAGGCTTGACAACAACTCTGTCTGCAAGCGGTTTAATGTTCATATCGATTCCTCCTGAATTATAAAAAAATGCAAGCTTAAAAATCTTTTGGCACTCTACATTCCCGAGTGCTAATTCATATTCTAAACCCATTTGTACCAAAAATCAATACCTTTTTCCAAAGTTTACAATTATGTCATAAACTTTGTCAGCAGTCTGAAAAGACGGCATAATATACAATAGTATTACGCCCGCCGAAAAAGATGCTATGAATATAAAAAGGCAAAAAAAATTACGGCACCGTTTAAAACAGTGCCGTGAATATCTGTTCGGTCATCAGACAGCGCGTGTAACTTTGCCGGAACGAAGGCAACGAGTACATGCATAAACTCTCTTGGGAGAGCCGTTCACTATAGCCTTGACCCTTTTAATGTTGGGCTTCCAGGTTCTGTTTGAACGTCTGTGAGAATGGGAAACCTTGATGCCGAAAGACACATCCTTACCGCAATATTCGCATTTTGCCATGTGTCGCACCTCCTTCTTTACTCGGTAACAGATGATATGATAACAGATAACTTGCAAAAAAGCAAGCTTTTTTTTATTTTTTGTAGCTCTCGGCGCGAAAAACTTGAAAATAATTATTATCCCTGATATAATATAGCAGTCAAAAGCCGCGCAGACATTCCGTGGACGGCACATATGCGGATATGGCGGAATTGGCAGACGCGCCGGATTTAGGATCCGGTGGGCAACCATGCAGGTTCGATCCCTGTTATCCGCACCAAAAATCGGCAAGTATCGTCAGATATTTGCCGATTTTTACTTTTTCACTCTTCACTCTCCACTCTTCACTTGCCACTCACCACTATCCACTTTTCACTCTCCGCTCGCCAGTTCTATTATCATTCTTTCAAGTTCTTTTGCAGCCACGCTCAGCGGCTGCTCTTTTCTTTTTATAAGGCAGATGCTGCGCTCGGGTATCTTTTCTTCGAGGTCGATTATCCGCACGTTGTCGGAAGGATTTACGAACTCCTCGGGCACGAATCCGACTCCGAGATCCGCCTGCGCCATCGGGAGAATCTGATCTGCCGTTGCCGCTTCGATGTCAGGGCTGTACGGCAGACCGTGCTCGGTGAAGAACGCCGAATAAAACTCGAATGATTTTGTACTCGTGCCGAGAGATATCAGCGGATAGTTACCGAGATCGGCGAGGCTTATCTTTCTGCACTCGTTCCCTCTGTTCTTGGACGGATAGAAATATTGATCTACCGATATATCGAACATTGTCACCATCTGATAAAAGGTGTTGAGGCTGGGGTGCTGGCCGTCATTCTCGTTATACATGATGGTGCGCGGAGCCCGGTCAACAATATAGGCCAGTTGCTCCTGCGTCATTCCGCTGGCCTCCCTTGCCCGCTTGATGGCGAGCCCTATATCGTGAAAATCAAATCGTCGATTATCTCTCTCAATTTTCATAATATCACCTAATGTAATTTTACATTTCAGGTGTTATTATTTGAACGATTGTATATTTCATTCAACTGACTAATTAACTTCATGTGTAAAGGCATTGCAAACTTGACAAGCGCATAAAAAGCGCCTAAAATAAGATTATCAAGTTATGGAAAGGGTGAGCACGATGCTATTCGTGAAACGCTGCGGTGGTTTTGGCTCCACACAATTATATGACACAAAACATTGTGCGGAGCCTTTTCGGAAAGTCAATTTGTAAAACCGAAAGGCCAGGGTAGATATAGACTACCTTTGGTTTTTGCACCCTTTTTTACGAATTGACTTGAGATATATAAGTCTATGCAGGCCACAAACAATGTTTTGTTTGTGGCCTTTTGCTGTCTTTGTCGTTAAATTTTCCAGCAGAGGGCACACAAATTTGTTTTGTGTTGCCCTCTTTTTTGAAAGGATGATACTGCTTGAAAAATGAAGCAATATGGCTTCTCTGCCCTATATGCAGGAATAAAACCCGGCTCAAAGTGAGGACAGACACGGAGCTTATCAATTTTCCACTGTATTGCCCGAAATGCAAACAGGAAACTTTAGTGAATGTCAAAAAATCAAAACTATCTGTCATCCGCATGGCTGACTTGATTTCTAAGGAGGATAACGAATTATGATGGACAAACAAAAAATTTATCCCAGGTCAAAAGATCGGGAAACTGTATATTTGAAAAATGTCGTTACTGATCCCAGCATCATCGTGGGGGACTACACCATGTATAACGACTTTGTAAACGATCCTGTTGATTTTCAAAAGAATAATGTTCTTTATCATTATCCCATTAACCATGATAAGCTGGTTATCGGCAAATTTTGTTCTATTGCCTGTGGCGCTCGTTTTTTGTTCAACAGCGCCAACCACAGCATGACTTCGCTTGCGACCTACCCATTCCCTATTTTCTTTGAGGAATGGGGGCTGGATGTTAGCCACATAACCGAGGCATGGGACAACAAAGGCGATATTGTTATTGGAAGTGATGTCTGGATTGGATACGAGGCCGTGATCTTCGCTGGAGTTACCATAGGGGATGGTGCCATTATTGGCACCAGGGCTGTTGTAACAAAAGATGTCCCGCCCTATACCATTGTAGGAGGTGTTCCGGCTAAACCTATCCGAAAACGCTTTTCTGATGAAACTATTTCGGCGTTGCTGACAGAGCGGTGGTGGGATTGGCCGGAAGAAAAAATTGCTCGCAATCTTACGGCAATCCAATCGGGCCGTATCGATCAATTTAAGTAAATATTGAAAAGAGCCAGACGCACAGACGCAGAGCCCTCACAACGAAACCGTTGTTGAATGGCCTGCGGTACAAGAAAAACGGCGGTTTTGAGTCTATCAAGCCGCCGTTTCTTTATGAATTTATATTCTAACGGAGTACGGCGGCCCCCTTGGAGGTGTCGCTGTGCTCTCGTTCCTTTTCCATCCCCCTAACCTGTCAAAAAAAGCCCACCCGCCCAACAGGATCAGTCCGGCGGTGGATGCGAAATTTGGCAGTACATAAATGAATTTGTCATTTCATGCGCTTGCGTGGCCTTGTGTCGCGCAGGCGCATTCTGTTTTTTCACTCTTCACTCTCCACTCTTCACTCTTCACTTGCCACTCACCACTATCCACTTTTCACTCTCCGCTCGCCAGTTCTATTATCATTCTTTCAAGTTCTTTTGCAGCCACGCTCAGCGGCTGCTCTTTTCTTTTTATAAGGCAGATGCTGCGCTCGGGTATCTTTTCTTCGAGGTCGATTATCCGCACGTTGTCGGAAGGATTTACGAACTCCTCGGGCACGAATCCGACTCCGAGATCCGCCTGCGCCATCGGGAGAATCTGATCTGCCGTTGCCGCTTCGATGTCAGGGCTGTACGGCAGACCGTGCTCGGTGAAGAACGCCGAATAAAACTCGAATGATTTTGTACTCGTGCCGAGAGATATCAGCGGATAGTTACCGAGATCGGCGAGGCTTATCTTTCTACCGAGCAGCTCTTTGAATGCCGGCGAGCATATCGCCACCTCGCGCACGGAGCGAAGCGGGGTTTCGCTCAGCGAGGCGGAGCGGACGGTCGGAGTCGTGACGATTGCGATATCCGCCGTTCCGTCCTTGAGCGCGGCTATTGCCTGCGGGGTCGAGTGGTTGCTGATGCGTATACGCACCCCGGGATAGAGCATGCGGAATTTTTTGAGTACGGGCAGAAGCAGGCAGCGCAGGGCGACCTCGCTCGCCGCGACGAAAACCGTGCCCGTCTGCAAATTCTTGCTCTCGGTTATCTCTTCTTCGCCCGCCTCGATGTGCTCGATGGCGACCTTGATGTGCTCATACAGCTTCTGACCCTCCGGCGTCAGGCGCATGCCGCGGTTTGTGCGCGAAAACAGGGGGCAGCCGAGCTCGCTTTCGAGGTTCTTTATCGTCCTTGTCAGATTGGGCTGGTTGTTCAAAAGCAGCTTCGCGGCCTGTGAGATGTTGCCGTATTTTGCAACGAAGTAAAAGATTCGGTAGTAGTCGTAGTTTATGTTCATGATAAACCTCCGCTGATATATGTTTTAGACATCGTTGATATATGTATTATAGATTTTACACATATCTGCAACTGGATTATAATACACTCGTTAAAAAAAGTAAAGCCCGGAAAGAAGAATTACTTTGAATTATCTGAAAGCAAGCAGCGAAGAGCTGGCAGCAGAAAAAGAGAAAGCTACGAAAGAGCTCCAAAAACTTTTGAAAAACGGCGTGACGCTCGATCTGTCGCGCGGAAAGCCGTCGGCGGAGCAGCTGGATTTGTCGCTCGGTATGCTCGATGTTATCGACAGCCGCAGCATCCTCGACTCCGAGAGCGGACAGGATTGCCGCAACTACGGCGGACTTGACGGAATCCCGGAGGCAAAGCGCCTGCTCGCGCATATGATGGGCACGCACTCGTCGCATACGCTTGTCGGCGGGAACAGCAGCCTTACTATGATGTATCAGATAGTCAGCCACGGCATGACCGACGGAATCTGCGGCGCGAAGCCCTGGCAGGAGGTTGAAGGGCGCAAGTTCCTCTGCCCCGTCCCCGGATATGACCGCCATTTTGCAATAACCGAGCATTTCGGCTTCGAGCTTGTCCCCGTGCCGATGCTGCCGACGGGTCCCGATATGGACGAGGTCGAAAAATTGATAAAGGACGAAAAGGTGAAAGGTATCTGGTGCGTGCCGAAATACCAGAACCCAACGGGAATCGTGTTCAGCGACGAGACGGTCAGACGTTTCGCCGCATTGAAGCCGGCGGCGGAGGATTTTCGTATCTTCTGGGACAATGCCTACTGTGTCCACGCCTTTGACGGCGACAATGCGCAGATACCGGATATAATCGAGGAATGCGAAAAAGCCGGCAGCGCCGATATGGTCTATGAGTTCTGCTCCACGAGCAAGATAACCTTCCCGGGCGCGGGCGTTGCGGCGGTCGCGGCGAGTCCGGCCAATCTGATAGATATAAAGAGCTTTTTGAAATTCGCGACCATCGGGCCGGATAAGATGAACCAGCTGATGCACGCGAGATATTTCAAAAACAGCGCCGGACTTAAAGCACATATGAAAAAGCACGCCGCCATTTTGAAGCCGAAGTTCGATTCGGTATATAAAGTGCTGGACGAAGAACTGGGCGGCTTGGGCATCGCAGAGTGGACAACACCCAAGGGCGGATATTTCCTCTCGTTTGACACCATGCCGGGCTGCGCCGGAAAGGTCGTGAAGATGTGCGGCGACTGCGGCGTTACGTTCACTCCCGCCGGGGCAACTTATCCGCACGGACTCGACCCGGAGGATAAAAATATAAGGCTCGCCCCGTCGTTTGCAATGGTCGAAGAGATAACTCTCGCGGTGCGCGTGCTCGCACTCTGCACGAAGCTTGTCAGCATAGACAGGCTGACTGCCGATAAAACCAAGGGTCGTGTGTCTGCATGAAGCTCAAAAACGGATTTCACGGACAGATGTCTGACAAATTCCGCGCGGCGGTGTTCATAATACTCTCCGGCGGATTTCAGGATGCCTATACTTATTGCTGCCGCGGCTCGGTCTTTGCAAACGCGCAGACGGGAAATATCGTGCTCATGAGCACGGCTCTTGTCGACGCGGACAGAAGCAGGGTCATCAAATATCTCATCCCCGTTGTGTCGTTTATCATCGGCATCGCGATAGCGGAAGTGGTGCATATGCGGTTCAAAAACTGCGAGAAAATCCACTGGCGGCAGCTGATTCTTATCGATGAGATAGTTCTGCTGTTTGCGGTCGGATTCATGCCGCAGAAGCTTGATCCTCTCGCGAATGCGCTCGTCTCATTCGTCTGCGCGCTTCAGGTGCAGACATTCCATAAGGTGCGCGGCCATGCCTATGCCAGCACGATGTGCATCGGCAATATGCGAAGCGGCACTGAGGCTCTCTGCGCCTATTTTCGCACAAAGGATAAGGCGATACTCAAAAAGGCGCTTACATATTTCGCGGTCATATTGGTCTTTGCCGTCGGCGCGGGTGTCGGCAGCTTTGTTACCGGGAGACTTGGCGGGAAGTCGATCTGGATATCCTGCGGACTGCTTTTGATAAGCTTTGGCATGATGTTCATCCGCGAAGAGGAAGAGCTTATTCTCAGCGCGGAAAACGGCGCAAAACACAGCGAAAACTGAAATCACGCCGCATGGCGGCAAGTCAAACGAAAGAAGGAGCAATCATTATGTTATCAGCGATAGTCGGTGTCAACTGGGGCGACGAGGGCAAGGGACGCATCGTCGATTATCTTTCGCAGGATTTTGATATAGTTTCGCGCTATCAGGGCGGAAACAATGCGGGTCACACCGTCGTCAACGAAAAGGGCACGTTTATTCTCAATCTGCTTCCCTCCGGCATTCTGCGCGACGGCACAGTGAACGTCATGGGCACGGGAATGGTTATTGATATCGAGCACCTCGTCGGCGAGATCGGCAGGCTGCGCGAAAAGGGGATAGAGATATCCCCGGAAAACTTGAAAATCAGCGACCGCGCAACTATCTGCATGCCCTATCACAGGATACAGGACTGCCTCGAAGAGGACAGACTCTCCGATAAAAAATTCGGATCGACCCGCCGCGGAATCGCGCCCGTTTATGCGGACAAATATATGAAAAAGACCATTCGTATGGGCGATCTGCGCGACATAGACGGCGTCGCCGATCATCTCAGGGATATCGTCGAGTGGAAAAACCTGCTCATCGAGGGCGGATATCACCACGAGCCTATTGACGCCGAAAAAATGCTCACCTGGCTTCGCACCTACGGCAAGCCGCTGCTCCCGTATATCTGCAACACGTCGGAATATCTGAGCAAAGCGGCTGACGAGGGCAAAAAGATACTCTTTGAAGCTCAGCTCGGCGCACTCAGAGATATTGATTACGGCATTTATCCGTATACCTCGTCGTCAAACAGCATCGCCGCATTTTCGACTATCGGCGCGGGCATTCCGCAGTTACATCTTGACGAGAGCATAGGCGTTATGAAAGCCTACTCGACCTGCGTTGGCGAGGGTCCGTTCGTGTGCGAGCTGTTCGGTGAAGAGGGCGAAATACTTCGCCGGGCGGGCAACGAATATGGCGCGGCTACCGGCAGACCGAGAAGAGTCGGCGGCTTTGATGTTGTGGCCTCGCGCTACGGAGCGCGTGTACAGGGCGCGACCGCAATCGCGCTGACAAAGCTTGACATTCTCTCTTATTTCGATAAAATCCCCGTCTGCGTCGCATATGAAACAGACGGAAAGCGTGTCGATACTTTCCCGACCGGCAGCGCGCTCAATAACGCAAAGCCCGTCTATGAGTATTTTGACGGCTGGAAAGAGGATATCTCCGACTGCCGCTCGTTCGATGAACTGCCCGAAGCGGCGAAAAAATATATCGACTTCATAGAAACGCGGATCGGCGTGCAGATAAAATATATTTCTGTTGGCGCTGAAAGGGATTCCATCATTACCCGCTGACGCTCCCGCCGCGTTTTGTGAAGATATACCCGGCTCTCCTGTGTCGAATGACATATGAGAGCCGGCTTTTTTGCCTCTGCGATAAGTTTTCTGAATATAACATTTATTTCTGCGATATGTATCGGGTCATCACGCAAAAACCACAAAAACCACAAAAGCCATCCCTTTTCAGAGATGGCTTCTGTGTTTACTCTTCTGCCGTTTCGCTGTATCTTCTCAGCGATATCCTGCCTGCCGTCAGCATGACGCCCTCAAGCATCAGCGCGGCGCAAAGCGGAGCACATATCCTCGGATAGCCGAAGATGAGCGCCGCCGTCATGGCTGCGAATGTCGGGGTGACGCGGAATATCGACCGCTCTCGATAGCGGATCTTCTCCGCTTTATCAAGCGGCTTTTCTTTCGCTGCCGCAGGGGAGAGGATACATATTATAATGTATGCCACTGCCGATGCGAGCGCGCCGGATCTCAAAACCGCGGGCTCGCGCAGGGCGAAGAAAACGAAGCATATCGACAAAAGTATTTCTATAGTCGATATTATCATGCATCTGCCCTCGGTCGAGGCGTGGAACCCGCCGCCGTATTTCTTGACGAACAGGAAAACGGCGTAGAAAGCCATGCTCTCGAGAGGAACCGAAAAAATCAGTCCCAGTATCAGGCAGATGACCGCGTACATCAGCTTCGATAACAGCGAAAAGAGACCGTAAGCTACGATCTCTTCCTCGCTGTCCGGCAGATACCCGCGCTTCCCAAGACGAGAAGTCAGGCGAACTGACAGATCATAAATCATTTGTTCTTATAGATCTCCGCGCTCTTGGGCATACGGGGCTGATAGGTCCAGGGCGAACCGGTCGAGTTGATGTCGTCCTTGACGTTCTTCTTGGCGAGAGTGATAACAGACTCTGCCGCTTTCTTTGCTATGTTCTTCATTTTGTCCACCTGTTGCCGGTTCCATTTAAGTCCGGCATTTCCTTTCTTTGGTATTTTTGGGACAAGTACATGATAACATGTCAACAATAAAATTCAATATAGCAAACAATACTGCATATTTTTGCGTCAAAACTGCACAAATCCTTAATATTATTTAACAACGGCATAAAATAAAAGTGTATTACAAATATAATTGTGTTAGTAAATGGCAGTTTGTTCCAATTAAAAGCGGCAAATGGTAACATTTTCCATGGGTGATGAAAGTGAACGATGAAAAGAAGAATGCCGTTATCGGGGCGCGGATAATGCAGCGCAGAAAGCTGCTCGGAATGAAGCAATCCGAGCTGGCGGAAATTATCGGAGTCTCGGATAATCAGATATCCAATATAGAGAACGGCAGGAGCTATCCGAAGCTCAACAGTTTCATGCTCATCTGTCAGGCTCTCGACTGCAACGCGGACTATTTCTTCTCCGGCGTGATAAGCGACTCTCTTCCCGAGCAGATAGGGGAGATGCTCTCGTCGCTTTCCGTCGAGGAGCAGAGGATGGTCTGGCGCCTTGTTGACTGCTACATACATCAGAAAGATGACTCGGCGATTTAACGATTTAAACAATTTGACTTGAGTTTTCTCATATGGTATAATTGTCAACGAGGAGTGGCATTTCGTGAAGATCGCAATTTGTGATGACGACAGTGCTTATGTGAAAAAGATCGAATCGGTGGTTCGCACGACCCTTGCGGAGAAGAATATCGACGCGTGGTTCGATCTCATATCTGACAGTGCGCAGCTGCATGACAGCGCGGAAATATATGATATGGCTTTTCTCGATATCGGCATGACCCCGTATAACGGGCTCGAGCTCGCCGCGAGGCTCAAGAAGAGAAACCGCAATATCATTATATTTTTTATCACATCGTATGATGACTATATCGACGATGCCATGGATCTGCGTGTTTTCAGATATATATCAAAACCGCTCGACGCAAAACGGCTCAGAGCGGGAGTCGAAAAAGCGCTTAAGCTCATCGACAGGGCGCGCATAAGCTTTCTTGTGAAAGAGAGCGGAAAATCCGTGTGTGTCTTCTCAAAAGATATTGTTTTTGTTGAGATAGCCGGACGCTCCACGCGGGTCGTGACGACCCAGGGGGAGTACAATTCGGAAAACGGCATTGACTTCTGGGATTCAAAGCTCGCCGCGCCGTCATTCTTTCGCGTGCATAAGAGCTATATAGTCAATGTCCATTACGCGACGGATTACAGCCGTGCGACCGTTGTGCTCTGCGGCAAGTACGAAATACCTGTAGCTTACAGGAAACAGGCTGAGTTCCGTCACTTTTTTCTCAACTATTTCGGGGGACGATGATCTGAAAAATGGAGTTATTATCTGCACTTTCACACGCTATGGAACTGTTTATTGTTTTTCAGTTCTTTAACGATCTGTTTTCGACCAAGGGCAAGAAAATTGTCGCAACAGCGGTCGGCTTTGGCTTCTATGCCGTGGCGTATGCGGCGTTCCTGTTTGTCAATTCGACGGTCGTCAACATTTTGCTCTGCTTTGTTATCGATTCTGTGTTTGCAAAGCTCTTCTTTGAATGTAATATCAAGGGCGCAACGCTCGGCGCGCTGTTCATAGCGGTGTCGAACACTGCGTCGGAATTTATAGTTATGAGCGTGCTTGGCATAGTCGGCGGAGATATAAAGACCTATCAGTCGAGTATGTACATATATCTGCTCATGGTGCTTTTGAGCAAGTCCGTCCTCTTCGTGCTTACAAAAGCGGCGGTCTATGCGGGACTGTATCTGCGCGGTCAGAAGGGCGTGCGCATCCCGGCGTTCCTGTTGATTTATCCTATAGCGTCGATAGTTATCCTCTATACTTTCTGGATAATCTCCGTGCGCTACGACTTGTCGAAGAACATCAGCGTTATAATTTCCGCCGCGTCAATCGCTATAATCGCGTCGGCGTTTCTGACCTTCGTCTTTTACGGGCGCACTTCGCGCAAGATGGACGAGCTCTACAAGACCCAGCGCGAGGCGGAGAGACTGCGCACCGACCAGACTTATTACGCCCTGCTCGATCAGCAGAACGAGATGCTCAAGACGATAACGCACGACGAGAAAAATCATCTTATCGCCATAAAAGCGCTTGCGAACGATCCCGCTGTCAGCGAATATATCGAGAATATCTACGGCGATATAAAATATCATTCGATGTTCGGCAACACGAAGAACAAGTTCCTCGATCTGCTGCTCAACAAATATAAATCGATCTGCGATTCGAGCGGGATAAGCTTCGAATACAATATAAGAACGGCGAACCTCTCGTTTATGGATGCGCCGGATCTGATAACGCTTTTGAGCAATATCCTTGACAATGCGGTCGAGGCGGCGAGCGTTTCCGAAAAGAAGACGATAGAGCTTTCGATAAACAGGGTCAATGAATTCGATATGCTTTCCTGTGTCAATTCCAGCGACCGCAAGCCGCAGTCCGTCGGCAAATCGCTCAGGACTTCGAAGAATTCCGGCGGTTTCCACGGTCTCGGAACAAAGAGTATCAAGGCGATGGCAGGAAAATATAACGGCGAGTTCGATTGGTCATACAGCGAGGCTGACAGGGAGTTCACGGTCAATATCGCGTTCTTCCATACAGATAAGGAGAGAGAGTTGGTAAACTCTTGATAGAAGTAGTTGTTTTATGAAATCAACAGCGAGTGCGGAACGAAGAATTCATTCAGGACATAAAGTGGCAGATAGTTTTTTCAGCATGGGAAAGAGTATCGTAGGATAAATGGTATTTGCCAGTTGCGAAAAATAATAAAGCTTTAGGCGGAGGATTTAACTTGAGAATAGAGCTATATTGAGGTTAATATATGGATGAAAAACAATTTAAAGAATTTTGTAAAAATGAATTTAAAAAACGTAAATTTAAAAAACAAAAGAACTTGTTTTATTTGACAGGACACGATCTTTTGTGTGGAATTGATTTGCAAAAATCCAATTATGGCGATACCTACTATGTTAATTATTACTATTTTATAGGAGAGTTTAAAAATATTACAGATTATCCAACCCATTATGAAAGCGATATACAGGGAAGGATTGCTGTAATGTCTAAAAAGCAAACTTTTCAAGGGAAGCAATTTATGACTGCTCAAATTGAATACGAGGAATATACGAAAGAAGAATTGCGACCATATTTTGAGAGGGCATTCGAGGAAGAGATTCTCCCACCTGTGAATCACGGTAAATCATTTATTCTTGAAAACTTAGGGAAAATTTATTCTTTAACACTGCATAAAGAAGAAGTGATACAAAAACTAAAACCATAATCCATGCCAGCAATATGTCGAGGTTCACCTTATCGGCAGATGAAGTGAGTATGACGGAGAAATTTGATTACGACAAGGACAAACTTGACTCGAAATATACTTATCTCTATGTAAAGACCGAATAAGCAATAAAAGAGTTAAAAACTGAAAGGGAGAACCCTATGAAAAAGACAGTTGTCCGACCGTTTGAAGCGGGGAGTTTATTGCTCGCCCTTGTGGGCTTTGCGTTTCCCGCGATGCTGATTTACGAAGCCGTGTCCATCATTCTCAAAGGACCGGCGCCGGAACGCATCGTTGTCATTGCAGTAGCGGCTGCGCTTACATATTTTATAAGCGTCAGCGCGCTCAGAATTATCTTCATGTCGAAGTTCACTTTCTATGAAGATCATTTTGAGGCAGTGTACTTCGATGCATTTATGGATCATGCAAAGACATTCTATAAGCCGATTCCGTCGCACAAAGTGTCGGTCTACTATGATGACATCGAAAAGTTCGGCTCGTTTGAGAGCAAACAGCTGCGCCGCAACGGACGCGATGATAATAACCGTTTGTTGGCATTGGCAAAGGTCAAAGGAAAACTTGTGCCGTTCACTCTGCCCGTGTGGTTTCAGGATTCCAGAAATTACTTTATCATAAACGATAAGCTCGGCAACGGCTACCTTATCGACGGCAAGCTTTACAGCGTCGGTCAGGTGGGCTCGGTTTTGAGAAATCTTGAGGATGCTTCCGGAAAGTCGGCAGTCGGCGGATATCCGAGCATGAGCAACCTTATCGGACTTAAAATTCTGTTTGGCTTCGGTCTGACTATGGCTATTCCGCTGGGACTTATCAGACTTGAAAGTCTCTTGAATCCGCAGCATGTTATGTCTTATCAGTCGGGTCTTAGAACAGCGTATGTCGTGACCGGAATGATTTTCGGTCTTTCGATTCTGTTCAAATTTATGATGGTCGGTATCAGCAAAGAAAGCGGTAATGAAGATAATATAAGAAAGAGCAGATTTATGACAACTGCCCTTTCCGCAGTGCTGTTTACTGTGTCGGCTGTATGCTTTGTCCTTTCCGTCATGCAGTAGTTATTGCTTTTTCCATACAGATAAGGAGAGAGAGTTGGTAAAAAACTGAAAGGGAGAACCCTATGAAAAAGACAGTTGTCCGACCGTTTGAAGCGGGGAGTTTATTGCTCGCCCTTGTGGGCTTTGCGTTTCCCGCGATGCTGATTTACGAAGCCGTGTCCATCATTCTCAAAGGACCGGCGCCGGAACGCATCGTTGTCATTGCAGTAGCGGCTGCGCTTACATATTTTATAAGCGTCAGCGCGCTCAGAATTATCTTCATGTCGAAGTTCACTTTCTATGAAGATCATTTTGAGGCAGTGTATTTCGATGCATTTATGGATCATGCAAAGACATTCTATAAGCCAATTCCGGCGCACAAAGTGTCGGTTTACTATGATGATATTGAAAAGTTCGGCTCGTTTGAGAGCAAGCAGCTGCGCCGCAACGGACGCGATGATAATAACCGCCTATCCGCGTTGGCGAATGTAGACGGAGATTTGGTGCCGTTTGTTCTGCCCGTTTGGTTTCAGGATTCCAGAAACTACTTTATCATAAACGATAAGCTCGGCAACGGATATCTCATCGACGGCAAGCTTTACAGCGTCGCGCAGGTAACAAGGGTGCTCAAGAATATCGAAGAAGGCGCGCACAAATCTGCAATAGGCGGATATACCAAGTTGACCAACAATATCGGCTTGAAAGCTGTGTTCGGCTTTGCTATGGCTATTATACTTCCGTTTGGTTTGGAAAAAATCGAAAGCTTAATAAATCCGGCACATAACATGGCATATGAATCTAATATAAGGTCTTTTTATGGCGTTGGCGCAATGTTTTTTGTCATGTCACTTTTGCTGCGCTTTGGCTTGGTTGGCAAAAACCGGGATGCGGGCAACATGGAGGCAGCAGCGAAATATAAAAAGATAATGTCCGTTGTTGCGGCGGTAATTTTTGTGTTCACGGCTGTATGCTTTGTCCTTTCCGTCATGCAGTAACTTTTTGAATAATTTTTCGCGGAGCACAGTTTTTTTACTGCGCTCTGTTTGCTATAATATGCATATATTGCCATGCTTCTTTGCTGTGCTCAAATATCACATCTGAAATTTATATGGCAAAATCAATCTCCGGCTAATGCGGCAAAGCTGTAATTCGGTGCTCTGATACATTATTGAAGCAAAGCGAATAAATTTTGCAAAACGGCTTAACAGCGCGCTTTCGGGAATCTTTGCGCCGCGTGCGCGCAAAAAACGAATATCGCGGACACCGAGATATAAAGCCGCCGAAAATTTTGACGGCATTCGGGGGTATCTGACAATAAATTCAATCTGTATAAGCTTGCATTTTCGGCTGTATTATGTTAATATGTCCTATATTAAGCAGTCATAAATAGTTGTAATTCAACACTTTTAGTTGTTTGTGGTGCTTTTTCTACGGGGCGGCGCACAATTTTCGCCCCGATACTTTGACGACAGGGAGTTGGCATACTTGGCGAAGTATATCATCAAGCGTGTTGCAATGGGTCTGCTGTGCATATTCATTGTTGCAACACTGACTTTTCTTCTGATGAATCTGGTACCGGGCGGTCCGTTCACGGCTGAGAAGTCTATGAGCAAGGCGGCTCAGGAAGCACTTGCCGCAAAATACGGATTGGACAAGCCGCTCTGGGAGCGCTATATCACTTATATGTCCGATTTCCTCAAGGGAGACATGGGACCGAGCCTCAGACAGCGAGGACGAAATGTCAGCGACATAATTTTCTCGAAATTCCCGATTTCGGCGCGCCTTGCGGGCGTTGCGGTTCTCGTGTCGCTGCTCGTGGGAGTTCCGCTCGGATGTCTCTCGGCTTATAACAGGGGCAAGTTCGCCGATAATCTTATTATCGTGCTCGCCACCTGCGGCATAGCCATACCGAGCTTCATAAGCAGTGTTATTCTATTGTATACATTCGGAAGCAAGCTGAACATATTACCGACAATAGGACTAAACTCGTTGGCATCTTATATAATGCCCGTCACGGCTCTTTCGATTTATCCGACGGCTTATATAACCCGCCTTATGCGTTCGAGCCTGCTCGATGTCATGGGTCAGGATTATATCCGCACCGCGAGGGCAAAGGGTCTGTCGAACTTCAAGGTTCTTTTCAAGCACGCCCTGCGTAACGCCATACTGCCGGTCGTCACCTATGTCGGCCCCATGCTCGCGAGCCTTATGACCGGTTCGTTCGTCGTGGAGAAGATATTCACTATTCCCGGCCTCGGCCGCGATTTCGTCTCGGCGATAAATACTCAGGACTATACTTTGATAATGGGAACAACAATCGTTCTTGCCACTCTTATAATTGCGGCGAATGTTATAGTTGATATCCTCTATAAGATAATAGATCCCCGTATCAAACTCAAGTAAGGGAGCGGCAGGAGAGAAACGATGAAGAAAAAATTTCCGAGTCTGCACCTGAATGCAGATGATTTTATCCCGGCAACAAACGATGAAAAAGAGAGCCTCGTCGTCATGCGCGACAGCGTCAACTTCTGGGCGGACGGTATGCGCCGCCTGCGCAAGAACAAGATAGCGATGGTCAGCCTCATTTTCATCCTTATAATAATGTTTTTCGCTTATGTTATGCCTGCTTTTTGGCCGTATAGCTACGAGCAGCAGATTAAGTACAGCGAGAATCTCAAACCTTTTGAATACAGCCAGACAGAGCAGGCGCAAATCGACGCGGGCGAAAAGATTTTCCCGCATATCTGCGGCACCGATAAGCTCGGCAGAGACTTCGCAGTCCGCCTTATGATGGGCACGCGAATCAGCCTTACCGTCGGTCTTATCTGCGCGGCGCTCGTCCTGATAGTCGGCTCGATTTTCGGCGCCGTCGCCGGATTTGCCGGCGGCTGGGTCGATATAATAATGATGAGAATCACCGATATTCTCTATACAATACCCGATGTTCTTTTGATAATAGTGCTCTCGATAGCCTTGAAACCGAGGCTTGCGGCACTCGCCGAACAGCCCGGATTTGGCTGGATGAACACGGTCGGACCGAACCTTATCGCGATATTCCTCGTGTTCGTTCTGCTCTATTGGGTCGGCATGGCGCGTATCACGCGTTCGCAGATTCTTGTGCTCAAGGAGTCCGAATATGTTACGGCGGCGCGCGCTCTCGGCGCGAGCGGCTCGCGCATAATCAGAAAACACCTGCTCACAAACTGCATCGGCACCCTTATCGTTACCACAACTCTTCAGATTCCCTCGGCTATATTCACCGAGAGCTATCTGAGCTTCCTCGGACTCGGCGTTGCGGCTCCCATGCCGTCGCTCGGCTCCCTCGCAACCGATGCGGTCAAGGGCATGAATACTTATCCGCATCTGCTGTTTTTGCCGGCAATACTTATCAGCGTCATCATTCTCGCATTCAACCTCTTCGGCGACGGACTGCGCGATGCGTTTGATCCGAAGCTGAAAAACTGACAAGGAGGGCGAGAATTTTGAGCGAAAAACTTCTGGAAATAAAAGACGAAAAGCTCTCGTTCTTCACCCCCGCGGGCGAGGTCAAGGCGCTTAACGGCGTGTCCTTCTCCATGAACGAGGGCGAGGTGCTCGGCATAGTCGGCGAGTCCGGCTCGGGCAAGTCCGTCACGGCTTATTCAATAATGGGTCTTACCGCCTATCCCGGCAAGCTCATCGGCGGTACGATATATTTCAACGGTCATCAGATCGAAAAGATGAGCGAAAAAGAAATGCGCAAAATCAGGGGCAACGAGGTCTCGATAATCTTCCAGGACCCCATGACGAGCCTCAACCCCGTCTATACTATCGGCAATCAGATAACCGAGGTTATCCGCCTGCATACGGGCAAGAGCAAAAAAGAGGCATATGACCGCGCGAAGGAGCTGCTCGAGCTTGTCGGCATCAACGAGCCCACAAAGCGCCTCAAGCAGTATCCCCATGAGCTCTCCGGCGGTATGCGCCAGCGAGTCATGATAGCAATAGCCCTCGCGTGCGAGCCCAAACTGCTCATAGCCGACGAGCCCACAACGGCTCTCGACGTTACCATTCAGGCTCAGATACTCGAGCTTATGCAGGAACTCAGACAGAAGCTCGGCATGAGCATCATAATGATAACCCATGACCTTGGCGTCGTCGCCAGCATGTGCGAGAGAATCGCCGTCATGTATGCCGGTCACATTGTTGAGTACGGCACGGCGGATGAGATATTCTATGAGCCCAAGCATGAATACACAAAGGGACTCATCAATTCTATTCCCAAGCTCAGCGCTCAGGAGATAGAGCGCCTTGTGCCTATCGAGGGTCAGCCGGTCGACCTGCTGAATCCTCCCGCAGGCTGCCCGTTCGCGCCGCGCTGCGCAAACTGCATGAAGATATGCCTGCGCGAGATGCCGCCCAAGACGGAGCTTAGCGATACGCACTACAGCCACTGCTGGCTGCTTCAGAAAGAAGAATTTGAAAAGGGGGAGACAAGCTGTGAGTGAGAATGAAAAGCTCGTTGAAGTGCAGCACCTGCAGCAGTATTTCCCGGCAGGCGGCAGAGGAAAGCACAAAAAATTCGTTCAGGCAGTCGACGATGTCTCGTTCTTTATCAACAGGGGAGAGACGCTTGGTCTCGTCGGCGAGTCCGGCTGCGGCAAAACTACCGTCGGCCGTACTCTGCTCAGACTCTATGAGCCCACGGACGGCAAGATAATCTATGACGGAAAAGTCATCTTCGATAAGGAGAACAAGGTCGCTGTCAATATGCTGCCCTACAGGCGCAAAATGCAGATGGTCTTCCAGGATCCTTATGCGAGCCTTGACCCGCGCATGACGATAGGCGATATCGTCGGCGAGCCTATCGATATCCACCATCTCGCCGCCAACAAGGCGGAGAGAAGAGAGAAGATAATCTCCCTTCTTGAGCGCGTCGGACTCAACAGCGAGCACGCAAACCGCTATCCGCATGAGTTCTCCGGCGGTCAGCGCCAGAGAGTCGGTATAGCGAGAGCTCTTGCGGTCGATCCCGAGTTCATCGTCTGCGATGAGCCGGTCTCCGCGCTTGATGTCTCCATTCAGGCGCAGGTCGTCAATATGTTCGAGGATCTTCAGAAAGAGCTCGGACTGACCTATCTGTTTATCGCCCATGACCTGAGCGTCGTTCGCCATATCTCGAACCGCATCGGCGTCATGTATCTCGGCAAACTTGTGGAGCTTGCGGACAGCTTCGAGCTGATTGCGCACAGCGTCCATCCCTATACCAGAAGCCTTATCTCGGCTATCCCCGAGGCGGATCCCAAGACGGCGCGCGCCGCAAAGCGCATTCCGCTCGAGGGCGATGTCCCGAGCCCGCTGAATCCTCCGAGCGGCTGCCGTTTCCGCACCCGCTGCCCCTATGCGGACGAGCAGTGCGCCAACGAGTGCCCGCAGCTCAAAGAGGTCAGCCCCGGTCATTTCGCCGCGTGCCATCATCTTGACAAGGTCGCGGACTGAAAATAACGGTGTTTGTTGCGCCGAAGAGCGCAATGGATATAAAGCGGCAAAGCCGCAAAAATTTGTAGAGGAGATGTATCAATGAAGATCAAGAGAATCGTATCTCTGTTCCTTGTTCTGGTGCTCGCACTTTCTGCTGTTGCAGTTCTGGGCTCCTGCAAGAAGGAAGAGAAGAAGACCGACAACATCACTGTTCAGATCGGTCCCAACCCGGAAACTCTCGATCCGGCACTCAACAGTGCAGTCGATGGCGGCAACATGCTCATCACTCTGTTTGAGACACTGCTTATCATCGACCAGGACAACAAGGTTCAGCCCGGACAGGCTGAGTCCTACACCGTCAGCCCTGACGGTCTTACTTGGACCTTCACCATGCGTGACGGCCTGAAGTGGTCCGACGGCACCGAGCTCAACGCCAAGGACTTTGAGTACACCATGAAGAGAATTACCGATCCCGATGTCGGCGCCCCCTACGGCGAGACTGTTGTCGGCATGATCGAAGGCTATCAGGATGCTATCGGCAATCCCGATAAGAACGGCAAGAAGACCACAAAGCCCGATCGCGATAAGCTCAATGTTAAGGCCAGCGAGGACGGCAAGACTCTCACCATCAAGCTTGCTTATCCCTGCTCTTATTTCGATAAGATCGTTGCTTTCGGCACCATGAGCCCCGTTCAGAAGGCTACCGTTGAGAAGAACGGCGACGCTTGGGCAACCAAGCCCGAGACCTATGTCTGCAACGGTCCCTACATGATCACCGAGTGGACTCCCAGCGAGAAGATCATATGCAAGAAGAACCCCAACTATAAGGGCGGCTGGGACAGCAGCAAGATCGTTACCGAGCAGCTTACTTTCCTCCTTCTCGAGGATTCTGCCGCTTCTTATGCCGCTTATACCAGCGGCGAGGCTCTCATGATCAAGGATGTTCCTACTGAGGAGATCCCGAGCCTCAAGAAGTCAACCGACGGCGGCGACTTCTATGTCGATCCGATCCTCGGCACTTATTACCTCAGCATGAATCTTAATAAGGCTCCCTTCAACAACGTCAATGTCCGTAAGGCTCTCAGCCTTGCTATTGACCGTGAGTATGTTGCCAACACCATCATGCAGGGTACCTACAGCCCGGCTTACAACTATGTCGGACCCAGCATCGTTGACAGCGGCGACGGCATGTTCCTTGACAACGCTATCGCAGCAAACAACGGCAGCACCTATATCAGCAAGGACTATCAGGCTAACCTCGCCGAGGCTAAGAAGGCTCTCGCAGAGGCAGGCTATCCCGACGGTAAGGGCTTCCCGACCATCACTTATTCGACCAACGATTCCGGCTACCACAAGGCTCTTGCAGAGTATCTCCAGCAGGTCTACAAGAAGGAGCTCGGCATCGAGATGAAGATTGACATCGTTGACTGGTCGTCCTTCACTCCTCAGCGCCGCGCCGGTAACTATGAGATGGCTCGTAACGGTTGGGTCATGGACTACAACGACGCTTCCAATATGATCGAGCTGTTCTATTCGTCCAACGGCAACAACGATGGCAAGTACAACAGCAAGGCTTTCGACGCCGCTATGGATAAGTCCAAGGTCGCCGATTCCAAGGCTCACTTTGAGGCTCTTCATGAGGCTGAGAAGATTATGTCCGAGGATTATGCTTGCATCCCCGTTGCATACTACAACGACTTCTGGCTCCAGAGTAAGACTCTTAAGGGCATTTGGCACAGCCCCTATGGCTACTGGTACTTCCAGTATGCTTATGTTGAGGGTTAAGCTGTAATCCCAAAGTCAAAGCATAACTGAACGCTGCCCGTGTCACGCAAGTGGCACGGGCAGTTTTCGCTTTGCCTGTTTTTAGGTATCAGTTTTTCTGTATTTGGAGTGACTATGTGAATGTGATGCAGTAGGGCGGATATCGTTCGACGGCAAAATACATGCAGCTTGTAGGGTGCGGCGATCTCGATGTACCGATGCCGCATAGGCGGCACATAATCTTCACGAATATTTAATTTTAATACCGTAGGGACAGCCCTTGCGGCTGTCCGCTGTCGGCGCAGCCGATACAAAATCACATCGGCTTTACGATTGAAATTTCACACCCCAAAACATACCAACATTCCTCCAAATCTCACCGCTCTGTTGCCAAATTCCGCCGATTGTGTTATCATTGAACCGACAAAAAAACGGAGATGATAAAAATGACCGTTACCGAAAGATTTCTGAAATATGTTACCTTTGAAACCACTTCTGACGAGTCGAGTGATACCGTGCCCTCGACTGCGACCCAGCTCGTCCTTGCCGATTATCTCGTTGAGGAGCTTCGCGGCGCGGGAGTCGCCGATGCAATGCGCGACGAAATGGGCTATGTTTATGGGCATATCCCGGCTTCCGAGGGCTGCGAAAATTGCCCGAAGATAGGGCTTGTCTCGCATATGGATACTTCGCCCGATGTCAGCGGCGCGAATGTCAAGCCGCAGATAATCAAATTTGACGGCACGAACGCCCCGATGGTCGGCGATGAATATATCGGGCGCGAGCTTATAGTTACCGATCACACCACTCTGCTCGGCGCGGACGATAAAGCCGGCGTTGCTGAGATAGTCGCCCTGTGCGCCGAAATCAACGCAAATAAAAATATCCGCCACGGTGCGCTGAGCATCTGCTTCACCCCCGATGAAGAGATAGGCAGCGGCGCGGATCACTTCGATTTTGCGCGCTTTAATGCCGATTTTGCCTATACCGTTGACGGCGGTGAGGTCGGCGGCATCGAGTGCGAAAACTTCAACGCCGCGGCGGCTGATATCACGGTTCATGGAGTGAATACCCACCCCGGAACCGCCAAGAACAAGATGAAAAATGCCGCGCTGTATCTCGCGGAGTTCGTCAATATGCTCCCCGCGTGGGAGACCCCGGCGCATACCGAGGGACGCGAGGGTTTCTATCATTTGGCGCGTATCGCCGGCAACGAGACCGAGGCGAGCGCGCATATGATAATCCGCGACCACGACAAGAGCCTTTTTGAGCGCCGTAAGAGGTTCGTCGCCGACACCGTCGGCTTCCTGAACGAAAAGTACGGCGCGGGCACTTTCGAGCTGAATATCAAAGACAGCTATTATAATATGTTCGAAATAATCGAGAAGCATATGGACATCGTCGAGCGCGCCGAAAAAGCCATGCGCGATGCGGGCATTGAGCCTGAAATAGTGCCGATACGCGGCGGAACGGACGGCGCACGCCTCTCGTTTGAGGGTCTGCCGTGCCCGAACCTCTCGACCGGCGGCATGAATTTCCACAGCATCTATGAGGCGATACCCGTCGATGCATTGCCGAAGATGGTCGAGGTGCTGATAAATATCGTGTCCGTGACCGACTGAATAAAATAAAAAATGCCGGAGACAGGGAATCTTCCCGCCTCCGGCGCTTTTATCAATATGGCTCAATGTTGAATTTGAGATTCTTTGTAGGGGTCGGCGACTCGACGACCCTATGCCGCCAACAGCGGCACTATTTAAAAAAGCAAGGCCAAAAACTACGCTTGACCTTGCTTTTTGTTTTATCAGTATTGTTTGCCCTCGCCGATGCGGCTGAACGCAAGTATGACGCAGTCGATACCGAACAGCACAAGATATGCGCCGACGATGTAAGCGACCGCCGCAACCGAGATATTCGGGCTGAATATCATCACAATGCCGAGCACAAGTCCGATAATGTTGACTATCATCGTGAACCAGTAGACGAAATTGCCCGCGATGAACCGTATCGTGTTCAGGTGTGAGAGCCTCGAGAGACAGTGCGCGATGAACCATATCGGGAACAGGAGCGAAAGCACCCATTTGCCCGCGTTGGGATAGACGAGCAGCATGGCGCCCGCCATGACGCTGAGTATGCCCGAAATGAGTGACACAGTCGGACCGAAACCGAGATGCTTGTCAACGCTAACATAGAGCACAACATCCGCAATGCCGGTTATTATGGCGATTATGCCGTAGATAATAACGAGGGTTGTCACTGCATTATCGGGATAGACAAAAGTGAATATTCCGAGCGCCGCGAGCGCAATGCCGATTATAAGCTCCATCCATCCGAAGCCGGAACGCCTTTTCATTCCTCTTCGCCTCCTTTGCTGAGAATGGACATGAATTCTTCGCCGGTTATTGTTTCTTTTTCATAGAGATATTTTGCCAGCTCATCAAGCTTTCCGCGGTTGTCCGCGAGGATTTTCGAAGCCTTCTCATGCTGGCGCTTTACGAGTTCAACAACCTTGCGGTCTATTTCATTCTGCGTGTCCGCAGAGCAGGCGAGTGAAGCGTCGCCGCCGAGATACTGGTTCGAAACCGTTTCGAGAGCCACCATGTCAAAATCTTCGCTCATGCCGTAGCGGGTTATCATCGCGCGGGCAAGCTTTGTTGCCTGCTCGATGTCGTTCGATGCGCCTGTCGTTATCTCGCCGAAAACGAGCTCTTCCGCGGCGCGTCCGCCCGTAAATGTCGCAATCTTATTTTCAAGCTCCTGCTTTGTCAGCAGATATTTGTCGCCCTGATCGACCTGCATCGTGTAGCCGAGCGCGCCGGAGGTGCGGGGGATTATCGTTATCTTCTGCACGGGCGCCGAGTGTGACTGCATCGCCGCAACGAGCGCGTGACCTATCTCGTGATAAGCGACAACTTTCTTTTCACTGTCCGAGAGCACCGCGTTCTTCTTCTGATATCCTGCGATGACCGTCTCGATGCTCTCTTCGAGGTCGGATTCGTTGACGACGGTTCGGTTGTTCCTGACCGCACGCAGCGCCGCCTCATTTATAATATTCGCAAGCTCCGCGCCCGATGCGCCGGATGCCATTCTCGCTATCGTGTGGAAGTTAACATCGTCTGCTGTCTTTATCTTCTTTGCGTGGACTTTCAGTATCGCCTCACGTCCCGCAAGGTCGGGCAGCTCAACGGGCACGCGCCTGTCAAAACGGCCGGGGCGGGTGAGCGCGGGATCGAGCGTCTCCGGGCGGTTTGTCGCCGCTAATATGATAACGCCGATATTTTCCTGGAAACCGTCCATCTCTGTGAGCAGCTGGTTGAGCGTCTGCTCGCGCTCGTCGTTGGAGCTGAACTGACCGTCGCGCTTCTTGCCGATGGCGTCGATCTCATCGATGAACACTATGCAGGGAGCTTTCTCTTTTGCCTGGCTGAAAAGATCCCTGACCTTTGAAGCGCCCATGCCGACGAACATCTCAACAAACTCTGAGCCGGACATCGAGAAGAACGGCACATTCGCTTCGCCCGCAACAGCCTTCGCGAGCATTGTTTTACCTGTTCCGGGAGGGCCGACGAGCAGAACGCCCTTGGGCATCGACGCGCCGACGTCGGAATATTTCTTCGGATTGTGGAGATAGTCGACTATCTCCGAAAGGCTCTCTTTCGCCTCGTCTTCACCCGCAACGTCGCTGAAATGTATGCCCTGGGTCGACGGGACATAGACCTTCGCGTTGCTCTTGCCGAAGCCGAATGCCATGGAGTTTTTGCCGCCCGCCTGTTCCATCAGCTTCTTGCCCATATACTGGCCGAGTCCGATGAAAATTATCAGCGGGAGCACAAAAGTCAGCAGGAAGCTCACCAACGGCGAGGTCGTCGTTTCGATATCCTTTGAGAACTTCGCGCCGGAATCGTAGAGTCGCTGAGTCAGCGTCGGGTCGTTCATCGCGCCGGTCTTGTAGATTTTCTTCGCGTCGTCCTTGTCGGTGAAGATTATCTGATCGTCCTCTACCTCGACATTGCCGATTTTTTTCTGCTCGATCATGCTCATGAATGTGCCGTAGTCGACTTCCGTCACTCGCGCCTTGACGAGCAGGGGAGACACTATCACATTGAACAGCACAATGACGAGCAGCGCAATGCCGTAGTAGAATATCAGAGGTTTCTTCGGGGATTTCACTTCTTTCATTTTCCGCACCTTCCTTTTTTAGGATTGATGTTAATTGAAAATATATATTAATTATACTCTTGAGTCAATATAAGTTCAATACAATTAAAGAATAACAGCAAAAAAGCAATGCTCGCGAATTTGCTTAATATAGCTTCAAAAAACGGTCATTTGTAAATTGGGATTTGCGGAACACTTGAATTATAGCAAAGCAAAAGCGGGCGACTCGACCAACACTTATAATCAAGCTTTCAATAGCCGAGCCGCACTGTTTGAAGTCTGACTGGGAAATGCGGGCAACATCACCGAAGCGCCGCCGGTGGCGGATGAAGCGAGGCGATGTTGGCGAAAAACAAGGAGCATAGCGCCCGCTCCAAGGGCGATAGGCGACTATGTTTTGAGAGGGCTGAACGGCTTGCGAAGCAAGACGCACGAGCCCGTATTGTTTGAGCGAAGCGAGTTTACGGGCGAATGTGCCGAGCAACTAATTGAGAGCCGCGAGCTATGTACTGCGGCGAGGCGTTCGCGGGGGTACAGTTTGTTTTTCTTTTGCAGGCGTTTTCTTTTTCAAATAAAAAGAAAATGCCGAGACGCGGGAAGTGTATATCGCTTAACTGTGGTGCGACGCGAAGGTAGAAACTAATTATCAATAAATTACAATTGCTATAACCCTGTATCGGCTGCGCTGATAGCGGACAGCCGCAAGGGCTGTCCCTACGGGCGGTCGGTAAAACAAGCCTTTTCAAAGATTTTGTGCCGCTCGCGCGGCATCGGTACGTCGAGTCGCCGCACCCTACAAAATACAAGACAATAAGTCACTACAAATTTTGCGGTCAAATAATATCCGCCTCTACCGCATATATTTGTTGCTTTGAGCTGAGCGAACCAAACCCTCAGTCTCGGCTTACGCCGAGCCGGCTCCCATGCAGGGGAGCTTAAATAGTTTTTGCGACAAATCCGATTTGTCTCTCCGTATCCCCACATCGCGGCAAAACAAACCAGCCGCAGCAAAACAAATCGCTGCGGCCGGTTTCATATATTTTTTTACTCGCTGATCTTTCTGACTGTCTCCATGACATAGTCGCCGAATTCGCTGCAGGTGCAGCCGTCCTCGCGGCCTGTGATTTTGAGCTTCTTGTCCTCGTACATGCAGATGTCGAGCGCTCTCTCGAGCAGATCGGCTTTTTCCTGCTCGCCGATGTGGGAGAGGAGCATCACGCTCGCTCTGAGCATCGAGCAGGGATCGGCGTACTGCGCTCTGCCCTCGCGAACCATTCTCGGAGCCGAGCCGTGGATAGCCTCGAACATCGCGTAACGCTTGCCGATGTTTGCGCTGCCGGCTGTGCCGACGCCGCCCTGAAACTCGGCTGCCTCGTCGGTGATTATGTCGCCGTAGAGGTTCGGGAGAATGAAAACTTTGAAGTCGCGGCGGCGCTTCTCGTCGATGAGCTTCGCCGTGGTGATGTCGATGT